>NZ_JAQREZ010000050.1:0-30841 GCF_028598715.1 Pseudoalteromonas sp. GABNS16E | reverse complement strand
GGTTGGAGCACGATATACTGGCTTTAAGTCGGCCATGAACGCCTTTTGATTTTTAGAGGCAACATACTTCATTGAATTGCGTATCTGATGAACAATACATAATTGAACTTCAGTCTCTGGAAAAATAGTTCTTATCGCCTCAGGAAACCCAGTTAGCCCATCAATACAGGCCTTCTATATACGCTGAATCTACCTGTCGTAGGTTCTGTACCTTTTGGTTCACAAATTACCGTAGTAAATTACTCTTGGAATCTATCATATATTCCCTCTGGTCTTGTCGTTTATCTTTGTTGGGATACAACATCGTCATGTATGGACGTGAGCTCAAGTAAAACAGGAAGTTTAACAGCTTTTTCGGGTTTAGATGCGAATAAGAAATTCATTTATGCTTTTGCAGTACCTGGAAGCGGCAGTGTAATTTCACCATTCGCTTATGGGCAGACAAATCAAGTTATTGTAAATTACAATTAACTATTTCTAAGGTCTTCTCAATAGAAGACCTTACTGCTTAACCTTTAAGCATAGGTGTCGACTTTTGTCATTCCGGACTTAACTTGATAATCCATTGGTAGTGAATGATTAAACGACAATAACTCTTTAAAAATTTCTTGATCTGATGAACCTTTTGATTTCATTTCATTGAACAACTCAATTCGTTGCCCCGTCACTTTTGATGCGATTTTATCAAACTCTTCAGACATATCCGCCCAATTCTTGTACGCTGCAGGATCAGAAAGTGGGGGGGCATCATTTAAATTTATCATCAACTTATCAGGTATAAATGCAACGGCTTCAGCCATTTCTTTAGCGAATAAAGGATCTGCTTCGACATCTGGAATGAAATTATCCCAACCATGTCGTACATATCCTGAACTTTTCGTTTCCTGTGCAGTTGGAGGTACAACTGAATTTTTAACCTCGGAAGTTTGTTGCACAGCATAGTTCTGTGAACCAATAGAATTTATCATGTCATTATCCTTAATTTTTTTTACTAAAAAAACTACATTTTTTATGAGTGTATCAACATCAATACTTACCCTGATTTTAAAGCAAATAGCAGACCAATAAATCAGCACCTGTTATTTGTAACAGGTTTTTTAAAGTATCAGACATGAAAACACGCCTTGAGGTAGAAATGTCAGTAATATTAGCCAATAAAACGGCAAATGGGGGGAGTATGTTTTTACAGCAGCAAACTATTGCCGATTAAATAAAGGATAATTAAGTATTCATTTAAATCTCGAATGAATGAGACCTAGCCTAGCTAGATAATTTTGTTGCTTCAGTTGATACTTTTTCAAGAACATCATTCAATATTCTATAAATAGTAGCGGAACCCAAGTCGTACTCTTTTGCTAAAAAACCAATTGATATGCCTTTTTCCCTTTTATTATAAATTTCTAAATCTCTTTCTGCTGTTCTTTTTGTTGGCCGACCAAACTTAACTCCGTGCTCTTTCGCTTTAGCAATACCTTCTAATTGTCTTTCTGAGCGTAAATCTGTTTCAAACTCTGCGATTGCCGCTAGCATGTTAAACATTAAACGACCAGTGGGAGTGGCAGTGTCAATTGATTGGTCAATTACCACTAGGTCAATATTTTCTGCCTGAAAGCGTTCAGCAACTTGTGACAAATGAATAACGGAACGCGCAAGACGGTCTAATCTGGTGATAACAAGAGTGTCTCCTTCCCTAAGGTAATTCATGCATTTTTGAAATTCAGGCCGTGAAGCTGTTTTTCCACTTTGTTTTTCATGATAAATTTTATCGCAGCCAACTTGATTTAATTTATCAAGTTGAACTTCCAAACTTTGGCCAGTCGAACTTACTCTTGCATATCCAATTTTAGACATTTTTTATCATATATCTTAAGATGTTTTGAAAAAAACATTATGAGAGTAGTTTTGATAATAGTCAAACCTAGTTATCATAAAGTATACGTTTTAATAACTAGGCTAATTACCGCTTCAAATCACTTACAGTAATAGAAGTTTGTAAGCGATTTCTCGTTGTTTAAGAAATTTACCTAATAAAAAACATAATTATTTTTAGAGTGTAATTACGATAATAAATTTCAATAGGGGCGCTATATTTAATCATAATTCAATAGCTTATCAATGTTTTGGGAATTCTCAATTTGAGTAAGTAGCACTGTTCAAGTAAAGGCTAGAAATTTAACCTTCTTTATCGTGTGTTAGTATAATTTTTATAACAATTAGCGTCAGTACTATCGCTGGGATTATCCAAATAAAATCAGTCATATTGTTCTGCCTTAAGGTGGGAGCTTTTTTTAACCTTAATGATTTTTATTATTTTTGCAAATTTAGCCTACATAAACGTGATTTTCTATTTTTACCCACCGCTTGGCCCTAGTTAATTTCAGGACAATTAACGAGGACAAATAATGAAAAATACTAAATCTCAATTCATTCGACAATACGTTCGAGCCAGTAGATCTCCGTGGGATGACTGCTCTACAATTTTATTGTTAGCAGATGTAGTTAATGAACAAACATTAGAGTTAAATTTCAATAATTATATCTATTTACATAGAGATAGTGTTGGAAAAATACTTGGAATTAGTATTTCAAATAGTTTGTTAGAAAAAAATCCGAGTTTTGAAAATCGATATTTAGAAGGAGTTGATATGGTGCTTTTTTTACTTATCTACATAGAGCAAATAACACAGTTTTGTAAGCTGTTCTCTGAGGAGTTCCAGCAAATATTTATGCAAACGCCAACGACATTTTTTGCAGCAGCAGAAAGTGATTGGGTCGATATTATCGACAATGCATAACCCCCTAAGCAGGCTTCGGTCTGCTTTTTTTATAAGAATTTTTTGTAAACCGATTTAAATACCCATGCCTGATTATTACCTAATAATGAGTTATCGATTTTGATAACAAACCACACAAGGAAAGTTAAGTATGGAAAATACATACGTATCAACATTGGATTTTTTAAATTTATTACACACCTTTAGTCGGGTAATCACCGCAAATGACCACCAGATTAATTTATTAGAATTGCGCAGTGATAATGCGAATTTAGATGAGCTGTGGGAGGTTATTGGCCCTGAAATTACAGCGAATAAAACACTAAATGAGTTTGCCATGCGAAAGTTTACTTACGAGCTTATGCATGCTCTGATTAGCGACCCAATCGAGCGCGTGGTTTTGCCCTGCGACTTTGAAGATGATGTTTTTGCTTAGTGTTAAATCAGAAATAATTAGCAGTTGAACTAGGTCATAATAGTTATTTTCAAAATCAAAATACAGCCTAATCATGTCTCCCCAAATATGCCGTGAATCATTATTTGCTGATTCGCTGCCCTAACTGCAATAGCGTTTAATAGGGCATTTTACTCAGTTACTGAGTATCAAACCTGGGAGGAGGTCCTGCGCAAATACAGGATTTCGTTACGGTGTCTCAAAAGCGCAGTCATTGTAATCATGTTTGGCAAGGCGCATAGGTCAAATGCAAAGGGGAGGTAGATACGTCTACCTCCCTTTTGCGTATTTCAGTTAGTTCACTCAGTAGCCTCATTACAAATCATAGTGGCGTGGTAAAAAATAAAAAATAATTAATTTATTTTTTAACCGTCAAAAATAAATTTATAAAAAATAAAAAGTGGTGAATGTGCATCTATTTTTATTTTTTTCTATTTTAATACTTTTAGAGGCTGTTATCTTATTGAAATTAAATAAAATATTTACTGTTTTGGTGGGCAATTTATATGTTTATTGTGGCACTTTATACGAAATGAGTAGGCAATTTATACGGTTTAGGGGGACATGTATGCTGTGAATAAATAAAAATTTTATTTATCAAAAAACTTACCGAAATTTCTTTTATTGGTTGGGCCGCGGTTAGCATAACAGCATAAACTTGAAATGAGGTAGAGAAATGAGCAGTAAAAATTCTCCAAAAATTGTTTTCGCTAATAAATTATTACATGCGGGTTATTCGCTAGAGGTTAATGAGCAGCGATTAATAAATCTAGCGTTGTCTAAAATTAATTCCAAAAAGTCTAACCCAGGAAAAATTGTGATTTATCCAACGGAATATGCCAAGTGTTTCGGTCTGAGTAAGCACAGCGTTTATGAGCAGCTGAGCGCAGCTGCAGAGTCACTAAGAGATAAATCTGTAAGCATTTTAGACGATAGCGGGCAGTCGCTTTCAATCCCTTGGGTGAGTAGCGCTAAATATGAAAAGCTGAAAAATCAGGGCTCATTCATTAATATAGAGTTTTCAAAAGAAATAGAGCCCTATATTTTTAATATAGAGGGTAATTTCACAGAGTTATTTTTTCATAACACAGTAAAACTTAACACGTTAGCATCATTTCGGTTGTATGGACTCCTAAACGAGGTGCGAAATTATAAAAATTACAAACGACGGGGCTCTGTAGTTATGAATTTACAACTACCAGAGATGAAAAAGAAGTTGTTTTTATCTGAATCATATGAAGCATGGCGGGATTTTAAAAATCGCGTACTGCTACCTGCTATAGAAAAAATTAATGCCCACACAGATTTATGTGTAACTTTTCAGCCAAAAAAAATGGGTAACTGTATTACTGCCATCGAGTTTTCATACATCCCTCAATCCGACGGTCAGCACATAGCAAGGCCGAGGTTAGCTCGTCGTCCTAAGGTCAAAAAGGGCTCGCATGAAGAGGGGGTATGGGCTCGGGTAAACCTCAATCGATTAGGAGGCTATGAGCTATCAAACCAAAACGAAAACCCCACTTTTAGATTGGCAAAAGCAGATATAAGGCGTTGTGTAGAATATGCAAAAATTCTTGGTGACGATAAAGCTAAGTCGTATTACTCTCATCAATTACGCAACTAAAATAATCATAATGTCTCAATGTTTATGCTACTGCATTACGAGTAAAACATTTCATTAATTTCTTCACACAATTTAGTACGGTATATTATTGAGGCACGCAGCAGCTCAGCATCACTTTCACTGAGAAGTGGTGCTCGTGTTTTTTTGTCATAACGTTCAGGTAGTTCCGTAAATAGCTGCTCATGTAATCGTTTTATATCATCAAAAATTTTGACCGACTGAGAGAATAAAAAAATCTTACTGTAATCGCTTTTTTTTAACGAGGCCAAATATTTTAGCAAAATGACTTGTCGTGCAGTTTTGTTTTTAAACGAATGCTCAATCTCAATTGCTGCAACAGAGCCATCTAGGAGTCGTACAGCACCATCTACCGTTCGTGTATCAGATAGGTTATTAATACGTTTAAATTCAGGCTCGGTAATGAATCCACTCCACATTGGGGCGTACGTTTCATCACTGTGATAATTGTGTATACCGCGCAGCATGACAAATGCGTTAATTAGATTATGCATTATATTATTTTGATTGAACTGCAAAGAAGGATTTTTGTTGCTCCTAAAATGCACGTCGATGCCCATTAATTCCTCTGCGAATTTGGCAGCAGTATAGGTAGGCACATAGACGCGACCATCTGGACTGCGGTGTGTTTTTACTACACGCAGTAAACCATCTTTTTCTAGCCTGTTTAGGTGTTCCAACGCGAGGCGATGATTAATGCCGTAGAGCCAACGCACAATGCCTGGTGTAACAATAGAAAACCGAATTGCAATAAGCACCGAAAGCTTGGCTCTATTAACGCCTTTTTGATGATTATTTGCGCCTGCACAATACCGCATATCAATATCAAAAAAACGAGGGTAGAGAGTATGAAGTGGGTTGTTCGTTTCTAAATATTTTGTTTGTTGCGACGTCAATTCACAAATCCTTTTGGTGAGTTAATTATTAAAATTAACTAGTACCGCAACATAAAAATTATCATCTTTTTATAATTATATTGCCGTTTTTCATTCCGAGATGCTTTAACAGCATGCACGTAATGATTGTTGCGATAATTATCGCAACAAAGCCGCTTCCAGCGGATGGCCTCGTCGCTGCGCTACTCAACCATAGGGCCTAAAACGCCCGTAAGCTCTGGTGTTGCTCCGCAACGAGCTGACTCGACGCGCTATCGCGCTAGCGTTTTAGACCCAGCGCGAATGTACGAGCTACGCTCCGTACTAACCGCCATACTGCCGCGCCTGACAATGCAATGGGTGCCCCATAATTTGCATTTTTCATCTGCTGTAATTTTCTACGAAAATAGATGGTTCGATATCAATTTGTGCCAAATTGATATCGAATTTCGCTGATGCGAAACACTATCGCGGTTAGTACAGACCAGCTGTACATTCGCGCTTTCTCCATGTGTTTACGGCTTCGCCTACAACACATTACGCGCTTGTTGGCCTCATTCTGAGACGCTTTTTTTGCAGTTTTTCGTGCCGAAAAATGCGATCTTAAAACCTATCTTTCAGACAAAAACCGCCTTCAAATTAAACTAATTAATAAAGTTTTTTAGAAAATAATAAGGGGTTTTTACTTAATAAAATTAGGTGAAGTAAGGGAAGGGCTAATTACTTAATCCAAACTGTTTGTTGCTGAGCTGCGCAGTCAAACGAGTTTGTTTTTTATCACGAAATCATTAAATTGTGAAGTTGTAATTAATGATTAATAAGGTTTAAAAAATGAAAGATGACGTTACTGATATTGCTATTAATCCAACAACAGGACTACCTATCACAAATGCGAGCGCTAATATCGTTGATGTTGGCAGCAATGTGGTGGGCCAATCTAATAGAGTAATGACTGTTTATGAGATTGAAGAATCGATAACGGACTCTATAGAGCACGATTGTTTTGATGCATTTGACTCGTTTGATGACGGTTTTTGATGCCCATAATTTTGAAAGCAATTAGTCGGTATCGAATAGAAGTTGTCTATTCGATTATTGCATTTAGTGGCTCAGCGTTACTGTTTTTACAGTTCCAATCCACTGAAAACTTCGCTTGGTTTATCGCTCTAAGTTTTTTTTGTACTAAAATGATAACAGGTATCTATAACTACGAATATTATCGAAAAAGTAATACCCCAAACATGAAGGTCATGCTTAAGCATCTCCTTATTAAATTTGTATAACTCTTGTTTATTTGTCCTAAACACAAAGCGCCCTGATTTTATAAAAGCGCTTTTTTGTTGAAAGCATTGATTAGACTATCACCAGATAAAAAAGATTAAGGTTTATATAAAAATGAGTTTTCATATACCTCTGCTTACGCAAAGGTTAAAAATTAGTAGTTAAAAGTGCTAACTAAATTTTGTTTACTACGGTATTTGCCGCTCCCCCCCGTCAAAGCGGGTACCAAACTTAGTAACACGACGGGCTAACTAATTTTTATGAACTAATTGTATCTTTTTATTTATCTCCATTTACTACGAAGACTGCAGAGGAATAGCATTGTTACCTTCCTATGATTCGAACTTTAAATTCTCCTATTTATAATACAAGCCTATTATTTTTTAATGTTTTTTAATGTTTTTTAATGTTTTTTAATGTTTTTTTCAAAGAAGATAGTGGTTTTTATTGCTAAAAGAAAAAGTACCTTCTCATACTTGCATCTACAAAGCATCCCTATTTTTAATAGCAATTTATTACTAATTATAACTCAAAAAAACGCGACCTTTGCGGTATGATAAGCTGATAATTTATATTGTTATTTTTGCCTAGGAGAGGTTCCTTGGACTCAGCATATAAAAAGCACACTATTCAAAAAAACAGTCTTAGCACTTCCAATAGTGCATAACTAAGCGATATTAAGTCTGTAATTGTGGAAGCGCGCCCATGTTAGGCAAACAGTCAATAACACAATGGCACATGCGTATTGGCAAATTGGACGTTTAATTATAGACGATGAACAGCTAGGTAATACTCGATACTGAGTGATCGAAAACAACTTTTTGCAGCAAAATTTTTAGCTCACCTTCCCACTGAAGAGGAGCTTCGCATAGAGCTACAAAAAGGGCGTGAGCGCGTTCAAGCACAGCTAAGTAAGCAGCAAGAATAAAACAAAATATAATAATGGAATAACCAATAAGCTACTGATATTTAATATTTTCATAGCAACCCGACAGTTAAAATCATAATTTCCACATTGTGGAAAAACTAAAGTCACAACGCGTAAAGGCGATTGATCATATATTCTATTTTGTTAAGTTGAGTATTTTTTACGGTGAGGTTTTTTAACTTCTTAATTTTTACTAGATGATCACTAGCGACTATAAAAGGTAAATGCGCGTGGCGTAAAATACTGGGTCTGTTATCTATGAACGAAATGTTCGCCATAGGCGCTGGTGTTAGGGGCCTTTTTATTTTAATTAGCTCATCTTTTTTACGCAGTGTTACCAGATGAAGTTCTTGGCCAACAAAGTAACACCACTCACTCTTTGTTACCCCTTTGGGCGGGTGTTTCATACTATTATTCAGATAATCACACATTTTTTCATAGGTAAAACATTTAACGCTAAATTTATTACACCAACTAAAACTAATTTTTCTTGCGTTTACTAGTGGAGATAATATATGTCTGTAAACCTGTAAAGTAATAGCATTAGGAGCTACAGATTGTATAACTTCTCGTTTTTTCTCTGCTGTAATTTTTGATGAAGAAATAGCCTTTTTTATATTATCTTTATGGATATTACAGTTTTCTATAAATGAAGTGAGTTTAGCTGTGTGTTTTTCTTCTACAATTAATACTCTCGGTAATCTAAACGGGTACTTAGCATTACTTTTTGCTACTGGATTAATTGTTTATATGAGCTGATTATTTTGGTTTGTGCGGTAAAACCACTAATCTGGGATAGTTCTATTGGTTGATTATCTGCGACGGTGGGAGGCGATGAATATACTTATGGGATAATAGTACAATTAGCGCTAAGGGGTTCAATGCTATGCAACTCCTGATAAAAGTTATCAGTTAAATTTTTAAGGGCTGTAAAGTTCAAATCAACGTGAGTAAACAAATCCATTTTATACCATCATACTTTGTTAATATAACGCAACTATACCTTTACTAATGATTGCTCGTATCGAATAAAAGCTTATCATGGCAAAGGTTGTTATCGCCTGCAAATAAGTATGATGGTATAAATAATTACTTTATACAAATAATTTATCTAATACAGTTTTATCTATTTCTCGCTGCTCTGTTTTAATGTAGATCTCAGTTGTTTTTATACTAGAATGCCCCATTAGCTTTGAAATATGCTGAATATTAGCGCCATTACGACTTAACCAGGTTGCATACGAACGCCTAAGCGAATGAGGAGTTATCCCAGCTGATACCAAACCATATGTCTTACATAGTAGGTATATAGATTCTGAAGAAAAGTGCGGAATCTCATCTGTATTGTTTATGCTTACACTTTTATGAAGTTCGCCAGATTTATAGACTCGTGTAAATACAGCACCTTCCTTATAGCCACGTATAACCATCCATTCCTTTAGTGCTCTCATCGTTATGGGATGAATAGCAACGGTGCGTTCTTTTCCGCCTTTACCATCAAAAGTTATTTTATTACCGATTAAATCAATTGCACTTAACTTTAATTTAGCTAATTCAAACCGGCGTAAACCGCAGCCGATGAGTAAATGAAACATAGCCTGATCTCTGACTTTTTTTGTATTAGTAAGTGCGAGCACCTCTATTGTATTTAGCAACTGTGCAAAATCACTTTGCGATAAGGTAGCGTGCAGCTTTTTTTTCCCCAGCATAGGTGGCTTAACTGATTTAACTCGCTCCCAATGTAGTGAATTTATTTGACCCAGCAGAAAAGCTTCTCTCAAAACACTTTTTGTAATAGATAAGTAAAGGCCTATCGTTTCATAAGATAAACCCTTATCTTTTAACAGGGCGACCAAACTATTCAGTGTATTCCTATCGAAGCGTGCCCAGTTAATACTGTAGTAATTACTACGGCCTAACTTTTGTGCAATTGAATGGAGTACACGTAATGCCGTACTTTTTGATGATACAGCCCTAAGAGAGTTTATATATGCATATACAGGGCATTCGTCATTTTGAATAACTAGGGGCATTTTTTGCTTAAGGGGTGTTAATGTTTGAGATTTTAATAAGTGTTCAAAACGTGTTTTGATAAATAGCCTCCTTATTTACGCCTGTATATATTGGGATAAGTTAAGTGTAATTCATTTTTCTTTAAATAACTAACGTAAATGTTTATTTACGTTAGTTATTATTATGTTAAATTGATAGATTTTATGCTTTCACTTACCAATAACACCTATTAATTTGGGGAAGGGCGATAGTGGTTTTTTAAATTACAAAAGTATCTAATCTCATTAAATGACTTTTGTTAACTCAAAATGTTAATCTGCAAACATCTGTTTAATGGATTCAAAGTACAGTATATGAAAACCTTATTTACAATATTAACCTTTCTGTTTTTGTGCAGCTTTAATTCATTTTCTAACGAAGAATGCCAGTCTTGTCATCAACAAACCCGTGATTGGAAACAATCAGACCATGCAAGTTCAATGGCTTTAGCCAATAAAGATACGGTGCTTGGTGATTTTAATGATATAACCGCGACCCACTTTTCTCAAAAAGCCGTTTTTTATAAAGAAAAAGATACCTTTTTAATTGATTTGACCGAGCAAGGTACTAAAAAACGTACACCGTAAGTTATGTTTTTGGCTTTGACCCACTGCAACAGTATTTAATTGAAGTTGAAAAAGGCAAATACCAAGTATTTCCTTTTGCATGGGATAGCCGCGATAAATCACTAGGCGGCCAGCACTGGTATGCCAATTACGCTAACGAAGATGTAAAATCTAACGCTCGTCTCCATTGGCTACAACCTCTACAAAACGGGAACGGCATGTGTGCCGATTGCCATTCAGATAATTTAAAGCGTAATTTCAATAGTGAAAGGAGCGCTTTGATACGCACTTTTCAAACATAAATGTGGGTAGTAAATCGTCCCACAATGAGATTACTGATGAACATAAAAGAGGGGATAAGCCACAAACCCCTTGATGTGCTTTATTTTGATTAATCATAAGTAACTATTAATTCAAATTTTGTTAAAAAATAAGCTTAAGGTTCATTTCGAGGGGATGGGCACAAAACCCCTTTTAATAACCTAGGTATTATTGCGAATTATACATTTGCTGATGGTGAAGCGCTGTACCGTAATGTGGGTATCTCAGGTGTTAATCAATATAAATCGTTCCCAGGGCTTTCAGAACATTCTGGTAACTTTACAATATATTACGATTCTGACTCATGGGGCGCACGTGTTGCAGCCGCTTGTAGAAGTGACTATATTGCAGCGGTACAAGCGGGTAACGGCGATGAAGACGAAAACGGTTTTCATGGCAGCACATACATAGATGCATCCGCTTTTTATCAAGTAAATGAAAAGTTAAAGCTCACTATAGAAGCCAGTAATTTAACTAATGAACGAGAAGAGCAATATTCAGACTCAAATGATCGTCTATACAATACAACAATTAACGGCCGTACTGTCTATTTAGGTGCGAGTTACCGCTTTTAAGATATTTCTAATCGGATAAATCTATTATAGAGCCATACCGCAGTGTGGCTCTATGTGACTCACTACCATATGTAATACACTTCTTAATGCCGCTAAATTAGTACTTACTGAAAAATTTACAGTTATTAACGGGTATAAAATAACCGCCACAGTTTACTGAGAGTGAGTATCACGATAAAAAAGCTTGCTTTTAAGACTCAGTAAAATTTGCTTGGAGCTCTTGCTCATCTAGTACCTTGGCTTTTTCCGTTATTTTTTTATTGTGCTTATTCAAGGATAAGATTTCAGCACAGAATGAAACTGAGGGGCAAAGCTCGTATTTATAGTCAACAATATTACCTTCATCATCCTTTATATTATCGATTTCATAGCTATCTAAAATATCGGCCTCAATCAGGTCCTTCATCGTATTAGCCATATCTCGACGAATAGCTGTTAGTCGTGATTTTTTTATATCTTCACTGTCGATGGAGCCAAACTTTATCATGGTTTTTTTTAGTAAAAAGTGATGCGTTTTGCCTACACTTGCATAGCGAAACATATGATAAAGCCTCAAAGTTAGCCATCTGGATAAAGTTCTTTTAAACGATTGAGCACGATTAAAATAAAACCCTCTATAACCAATAGACTCTATCTGCTGCGACATAAACTCATTTAATACAGCAAGACACTTAACAGTTGATTTTCCTTGCTGACCACTAAAATGAATAGAGCTTAAATAATTCATTTTAGACTCACTATAATGCTGCTCTCCCGCTTGATTGGTCACTTGGTATTTAAAGTTGAGTTCACTGCCCTTGAGTATTTGAAGTGCTTGCTTTATTTCTGCAAATGATAGGGTTTGATTAACAGACTTCAGCTCGTTAGCTATTTCTTTAATAGAAAAATATACCGCATATCTGTCGCCCATTTTTCCGGAAATTTTTGCTATTTTACCTTGGCTAGCTAAACGAATAAGTGCCCTTTCTACTTTTTCTTCTCTATCTGAGGGCCAAGCAAAATAATCTTCGTCTTTTCCCACAATCAGCGCAGGGGCTATTTCCAGTTTGCCTTCATACGTAACCCCTTCTAACTTATCAGAAATACTTCGTGATACAACAACGCGATTAGGCGCTTCACTAATTTTTACCAGTTTACGCTGATTACGTATAAAACGAGACCACAAGTCATACGCATTAAAAGTGTTTGAAATAGAGTTTTCAAAGCCCGACAACGTACTTTGATTATCAATGAAAAGTGACAATTGCTCGACTTGATTTGCATTTTGAATTGTCTTAATTTCGTTTTTAATAGTATCAGGAAGATTACTCAACGAAATGTACTTTGTGGCCATTAAGCAAAACCCTGCTTATTATTATATTTATCCCCTAGGTTCTCATAACCCATAGATTACGGCAACTATGAAACATAGAGGAAAATTGATCTGAGTGTAATAAAAACCTAAATACAATTTAACAAAATGAGTTTATGAGTTATCAATATAGATTTTTTATTTTTAAGCTGCTTTTTTTACTCTAGTTTCAGAGGTCTACTTGTTAATTTCAGTAAGCATCTATAGCACTAACATAGAGGAAAACTGATCTATACTGCATAATAGAAACTTGAAGCTTCTTCTGTTATTGGTTTTTACCTAATAAACAATGATGTGTTTAATTTAAGACATCTACTTCATATGTAATTAAAGAACATAGAGGAAATCTGAACCTCTTTACTCAAGCACATCCCTATACCAAGCGTTCAGAATTAACTTGCTTAACCTTCCCTCTTTCGCAATCAGTTTTTATACATAGAGGAATATTGATCTGTAACTCTTTTAAAAAATAATATTAGGAAACTTAAGCTAATAAAATAATATCCATAATGCCCTACGACTACTTCTATGGGAGTCTCAAACATAGAGGAAAATCGATCTGGATTAATTATCATCGAACACCCAACATAGAGGAAAAGCGATCTAAGCTGATTTTGTAACCCTCAAATTTATCACCTAACTTAACCGTTTAAATATAAATCGATGATTTTTGCTAACTAGACCTAAATTTAAGCATAGAGGAAAATTGATCTGTGATAATTTGGCTGATAACAAATTACATAGAGGTAAAGTGATCTGAGGCTAATTAATTTAGGAAAAATAGTTTCACTATCATAATGCTGTATTGACTATCTACGGTAATGAAATAGCTATAAATAGTTGATGAAAGCCTACCTTCGAAATAAATTCATATGGTTATGGTAAAACTCAATAAAATACATTGATACTGGATAAATTAGAAAACTCTTGTGGATAAGCGTTATTTTACCTAGTTAAATAACGATCTCAGCATAATGGAGATCAGATCTACACCATGTTTTTAGGTCAAAAGAAGTTGGCTTATGGGGATAACATCGAATGCAAACATAATGGAAATCTGATCTAAAACACATATTTGGGGGTAAGTGTGTTTATAACTTGTGTGTAATTATATGATTTTAAAGAATACATAGAGGAAACCGGATCTAAAACATAGTGTAAACATGATCCATACATAGAGGTTTATTGATCTACAAAAGTAATTAAAGCATTGTAAATTCAATAACTTATAAAAATAACTTACCCTCTAATCTTATACCTATTATTTAACTATATTAACCTTACTATTATCCTTAAGAGTAAATTACGTATAAGCTAGCATTATTTCTTAATGATAAAAAAGTATATAGGAGCCATCGTATCTAGAAATGGTATATTTACTAAGGCAGCTACTAAACAACGCACCCTGTCTCATAAATCATAAGCGAGATAAGTCGTTAAATATATTTAAATATCAAATTAAACCTCATAATTTCATTAAAATGAGTGGCTTAGAAGCCCAGTAGTACTAATTCAAAGGTCAAACAATTCAAGGCTTTAATCAAATATTAATAATAAGGTATGTTGTTCTCTCAGGTTAAATTTACACCTATATGTTAGGTATATAGACAAAGTGAAGTCTAAATTGTGCGGTTATTCCTTATAAATATGCAATAATGTAACATTATGCCAATAAGGCATTGTCCAATGTAATTAGACCAGAGCAAAGGTGATGAAGATGGGAAGCAAGCTTTGCTTAGTTTTACTTAACACTCTAAGTTACAAACCTTGCTTGTATAGCGATGAAGTAACTCCTAGCTTGAATGAACTTTAATCTGTAAAGATCAACAGCCCTATTTAGCAATTCTCATTTTAATCAACTTACCTTAAGGTTTATTTAAGTTTCGCTCGTTAGATTTAAATTCTGAATATAAACAAGTTTAAACGAGCGAGCTTATGCAGTTAGCCCACATTTCTACATCATTAGATTTAACACAAAATAAAAGTCAGTTTATTAGTGCTCGTATTAATGATGCGCATCGGAAAAATCTCGAAAATACAGTGAAAAAAGGTTTTTTAGTTGCGTATAACGCTAAGCTTACTTCTTTTATGCCACTACTTTGCCAATATGTTACCGAGCAAGGAAAATGCACGTTAGGGCTAAGGCAAGCAACTTCGCCATTGTTTATTGAGCAAT
Source organism: Pseudoalteromonas sp. GABNS16E (assembly GCF_028598715.1). Taxonomy (NCBI): domain Bacteria; kingdom Pseudomonadati; phylum Pseudomonadota; class Gammaproteobacteria; order Alteromonadales; family Pseudoalteromonadaceae; genus Pseudoalteromonas; species Pseudoalteromonas sp. GABNS16E. The sequence continues at coordinate 15,846 of NZ_JAQREZ010000050.1, read as the reverse complement.
ATTTAGCATCACCCGTTGAAGATTTTTTAGAGGAAAGCATTTCTCGCAATAAAATTTTTGAACTTGGTAATCTTTGCTCTACAAATCGTAGGGCAACACTTGCGCATTTTATTATTGTTAACGAGGCTCTGCAAAGTGTAGGGGCAAAACAGTTAGTGTTTTGTGCAACCAACAAAGTGCGTGCTTTATTGCGCTTACTGGGTGTTACGTGTACTGAAATTGCACTTGCTAGCAGCTTTGTAGTTGAGAACCCATTAAAGTGGGGCAGCTATTACGCTAACCAACCAGCAGTATGTATTGTGAGCTTAGAGCAAGCTCATCAACAAGTATTAAATACCCCAATGCTTTATAGTTTAATGCAGCAAAACCACTCAAATATCAATTCGTTGGTAAACGCATTGGTGAATGTATGAATTACTATAATACACATTCAGTATCGCCATTAATTATTGCCCATAATAAAGATCTAACACGTGAAATTAACAGTGGTGAATTTAACCAGCAAATACAAAACGTAGTAACAGTACTACAAAGCTTTAACGGCAAATGTATCGCTTATAAGCTCGATAATACGCCAGCTTGGCTTGTTATTGATGCCGCTGCTGCGGTTTCTAATAAAGTGGCTGTGCCAATTGCTCACTTTTTTAGTGAACAACAGACCCAATATGTACTAGCACAATGCGGCGCTAATTTATTTATTAGTGACACGGTAACCCCTTTATTTGGGGAGCCGACTGCATCTATTACTTTATTTGAGCTTTACACATTATATATTTACGAAATCGTTGTAGCTAAAGCCGTCAGTTATTTTCCAGAAACTCAAAAAGTAACATTTACGTCAGGATCGACTGGGCAACCAAAAGGCGTGTGTTTATCTGCAAAGAGTCAAATGCAGGTAGCTCAATCTCTGTGCGATAAAATTAACATTAAAAAGCCTGTTCATTTGTGTTTATTACCGCTTGCTGTATTGCTTGAAAATATAGCCGGTGTGTATGCCCCTTTAAAAAGTGGCGGTACAGTGCATTTAATGCCGTTAAATGAATTAGGCTTTGTTGGTACTGCATTAAAACAGCCCGCACAGCTTATAGCTGCTATTGATAAAGTTAAGCCAAATACGCTTATTTTAGTGCCTGAACTATTAGCATGCTTAGTTACTTTTGCAGAAGATGGTTGGCAACCGCCTAGTTCGTTACAGTTTATTGCAGTAGGTGGTGCGCTTGTCAGCGAAATGCTAATACTAAAAGCGCGAAGCTTAAACTTACCGGTGTACCAAGGTTATGGACTTTCTGAGGCAGCATCTGTCGTTAGTTTAAATGCACCCACAAACGATAACATCCACAGTGCCGGCTCTGTGTTACCTCATATTCAAACCAAAATTGAAAATGGTCAGCTTTTTATAAAAGGCGATTTGTTTTTAGGTTACTTAAACCATCAACCTCACAACAAAAAGCAGTGGTATGCGACCGGCGATCTAGTTGAGCAGCGTCAAAATACCTTATTTATTAAAGGAAGATTAAAAAACCTAATTATTACCAGCATGGGTCGCAACATCAGTGCCGAGTGGCCTGAATCACTATTACTCAGTCAAAGCGGTATTTTACAAGCGGTTGTGTTTGGTGAGGGGCGACCTTTTCTGAGTGCCATTATTTACGCCGATACAAAGCTAAGTAACCCTGTGTTAGCGCAATACATTAACGAAATTAATAAACAACTACCCGACTATGCTCGAATTCAAAAGTGGCATCGTTTAGCTGCCCCATTAAGTGTGCAACAAGGATTATTAACAACAAATAATCGCCCAAAACGAGATGCCATAAGTAAGCAGTACCATGCTGTGTTTGAGCAATTTTACCGACTTGGAGAAGTAATTAATGAGTGATTTTTTTAACACCCTTAAAGAGCAAACTAAACAAGAGCAAAACTACCTGCTTGCAGCGCCGATTATCCAGCGTGTTTTTAAAGGCGAAGCATCACTTGAAGAATACGCCTCGTTTTTAGCGCAAGCGTATCACCATGTGAAGCACACTGTGCCATTAATGATGTCGGTTGGTGCACGATTAACCGACGATCAAGAATGGTTGCGCGAAGCCGTTGCAGAATATATTGAAGAAGAGATTGGTCATCAAGAGTGGGTACTTAATGATATTGCAGCCTGTGGTTTTGACAAAGAAACAGTACGGTGTAGTCAGCCGCACTTTGCTACCGAAATGATGGTGTCGTATGCGTACGATTCCATTGCACGTAAAAATCCGTTGAGCTTTTTTGGCATGGTGCATGTGCTTGAAGGCACTTCTATAGCACTTGCTGATGGCGCAGCTTCAAACATTGCAAATGCTGTAGGCTTACCTAAAAAAGCATTTAGTTATTTAACCTCTCACGGCGCGCTTGATGTAGAGCATGTAAAGTTTTTTGAAAACCTTATGAACCAAATAACAGACGAGGCGGATCAACAAGCCATACTTCATGGTGCAAAGCGCTTTTATCGTTTATATGGCGATATATTTCGTGGACTCGATGACGAACCATTTTTTAAAGCACGTGCACAAGGCCAATTGGCATGAGTAGTTCTTTATGTGTATTAACTGGTGCAACAGGCGGAATAGGGCAAGCGATTGCTAAAGCCCTATATGCAAAAGGGTGGAAGTTACTGCTTGTAGGGCGAAATACCCAAGCCCTTGAAAAACTGCGCAGTGCATGCCCAGACAGTGAAATATTTACGGGCGATTTAACCGACGATACAACACGTATTAACCTAGCAATAAAAGCCAAGCAACTCGGCGGCGTTAAATTACTTATTAATAATGCAGGTATAAATACAATGCAAAGCCTTGAGCACACAAGTAATGAGCAAATAGATAATATGCTCATTACTAATTTGTCGGTGCCTATTAAATTATGCCAGCTATTTTTAGGGCAGTTAGCGTATACCAAAGGCACCATTGTTAACGTGGGATCATCGTTTGGCAGTATTGGCTACCCGTTTCAAACGCTTTATTGCGCCAGTAAATTTGGTTTACGTGGTTTTACAGAAGCGCTCTCTCGTGAGCTTAACGGCTCAGGCATTAAAGTGACCTATTTAGCACCAAGAGCAACAGATACATCTATTAATAGCAGTAAAGCGCGGGCAATGAATAAAGAGCTCGGCAATAAAATGGACTCGCCAGAATTAGTTGCTCAAGAGTTATTAGTACTTATAAGTTCAAACCAAATAAGGCGCTTTGTTGGTTTTCCTGAAAAATTATTTGCACGCATAAATGGCGTATTCCCAAGCGTTGTTGATAACGCTATTGCAAAGCAACTTCCTAAAATTAAACGTTTTTTAAGTTAACAAACACACAAGGGCAAAATTATGTATAAATTTACACTCGCATTTTATTTAATACTAACCTCTGTATTTGCGACTGCAGTACACGCAGATGAAGCGCAAGACTTAACCGATATTCAACAAAAGTGGGCAATTGCTAATTACGAACTTGAAGACGATGCACAAATAGACGCGTTTACTCAACTAAGTGAGCAAAGTGCACTATTTGTTAAAAACTATCCAGGTTCGGCGCAGACACATATTTGGAATGGCATTGTGTTAGCCAGCTTTGCTGGCGCAAAAGGGGGCTTGGGCGCACTTGGTTTAGCAAAAGAAGCAAAAGCGTCACTCGAAAATGCACTCTCGATTGATGGCACTGCACTCAATGGCTCAGCTTACGCTAGCCTAGCAACACTTTATAGCAAAGTACCTGGCTGGCCAATTGGTTTTGGTGATGACGACAAAGCTGAAAAATTATTTAAACAAGCGCTAGCTTTTAATCTCGAAGGCATTGATACTAATTACTTATACGGTGAATACTTGTATGACGAAGGCGATTATAAAGAAGCGAGAGCACGACTACTTGTAGCACAAGCGGCGGGAATTCGTGATACTCGTGCGAAAGCAGATAAATATCGTCAACAAGCAATAAGTCAGCTATTGGAAAAAGTAGATAAAAAATTAAAAAGATAAACACATAATGCATTTATTACTCGTTGAAGATGATCATTTAGTGGCGCAAGGGCTTATCCGCTCTTTGCGCCAAGAGGGCTACAGCGTAGAGCACAGTGGCACTGTAAAATATGCCTTGGAGTGCCTTTCTAGTGGTGAGATTGAACTTGTTATTCTCGATTTAGGATTGCCTGATGGCGATGGCTCGCAAGTTTTAAAGCATATTAAAGCACAAAAAAAAGTTATACCAGTGGTTATTTTAACTGCTCGCGGCAGTATTGATGACAAAGTCCAAGGGCTAGATATGGGAGCAGACGATTATCTTGCAAAGCCGTTTGACCCCGCTGAGCTATTTGCTCGATTACGTGTAGCAAGCCGGCGCATTAACCAAACTCAGTCAAGCTTATTGCGCTGTGGTGATGTAGTAATGGATACCTCTGCTCATACAGTTAAACTAAGTGGGCAGTCACTTACACTACCTCGAAAAGAATACATGCTTTTAAAAGCGCTAATGGAAAATCAGGGAAGGGTACAGTCAAAACAACAACTCGAAAACAAACTTTACCAATGGGGTGAAGAAGTTGGCTCTAATGCCATAGAGGTGCATATTCATCATCTTCGTAAAAAATTCCCTAGCGATTTTATTAAAACCTTACGTGGCATTGGCTACGTGGTTGGTAAGCGTTAGGGTGTGTTTATCTTTCGAGGTTGAAAATGTCTATTCGTAAACGTCTGACCTTAATTTTACTTTCAATGATGGTGCTTACTTGCTTTTTAGCATTAGTAAAAGGCTATCAAAAAAGCATGCGCCACGGCGAAAACTTGCTTGATAATGAACTTAAAATAGTGGCTGGCGTTTTAATTGAGCAACCATTAGCACTAAGCACAAATGCAGTACAGGTAAGCAATAATAGTGCTCAGTTGTTGTATCAAATCTGGCAAAACAATAGTTTACTTAGCGGCTCATCGAGTTTAACGAATAACCAAATTAGTTTTAGCGAGGGCTTTCAAACTGCCAATGTAGCAGGGCAGCGTATGCGAGTGTTTGTGATGAGAAAAAATACTCGTAAAGTCATCGTTGCTGAGCCTATGTCAAAGCGGTTTGAATTAGCTGAAGCCGTTATTTTATCTGCAATGTTACCTATGCTATGGGCAGTCCCTCTGCTTGCTATTTTTATTAGCTTTTTCGTTAAATACGCATTAGCCCCTCTTACTCGATTATCTAAGCAGTTGGCGTCTCGCCAAGCGAACGACTTTACGCCAATTAACTGGCAAGTAACCGACGAGGAAATTAAACCGGTTATTAATCGTTTAAACGACTTATTTAAACGCGTAGAAACTGCCTACTTACGGGAGCGCTTTTTTGCCTCAGATGCAGCTCACGAATTACGTACCCCGCTTAGTAGTTTAAAAATTAATGTACATAATTTGGCTAATAAACAAAGTAATCTGCAAGACCATCAAGAATTACAAGCTATGTCGCAAGGCATTAATCGCTTAAGTAATATTGTTGAGCAAATGCTAATTTTAGGACGCACTCAGCCTGAACAATGGCAGAGGCAATTTAGCGAACAATCATCGCTAACGATTACTCAGCAAGTCGTATCGGAGCAATACGACAAAATAGATGAAAAAAACCAAACCATTAGTCTTGAAGGCGATGATTTTGTAATTAATGGTGATGAGTTTACATTAACCACACTCATCGCTAATTTACTTAGCAACGCCATAAAGTACACACCCAAAAATGGTCAGATTATAATTAAATTAGTACCAAGTAATGACGGCTTTAGTTGGCAAATTGATGATTCTGGTGCGGGTATGACTGAAGAACAAAAAGAGCGAATATTCAATCGTTTTTATCGAGTAGGAGGTGATCAGCATCCATCAGGCGAGCAAGGTGCTGGTTTAGGTATGGCGATTGTACAACATATAATTGCTATTTATGGCGCAAGTATTCATTTAGCGAATAGCCCTTTAGGTGGGCTAACCGTTAAGGTTACTTTTACAGGAGTAAAAAGTGACTAAACGTTTATTTAATCGGTGCCTTTGTTGTTTGCTATTTTTGTCGTTTAACGCGGCGAGTAAAGAGTACCTTATTATTTTAAAAGATCATTTGTTTTATCCCTCGCAAATTACCATTCCCGCGAATAAAAAAGTAAAACTATTGATAGAAAACCAAGACAGCACACCAGAAGAGTTTGATAGCTTTGATCTAAACAGAGAAAAAGTACTCTACCCAAACCGTAAAAGCATTATTTATATAGGGCCGCTTAGTAAAGGGTATTACGAATTTTTTGGTGAGTTTTCGCCCAATACAGCAAGGGGCGTTGTAATAGTTGGTGATGAGGAGGCGAAGCATGCTAATAACTAGTTTAGTCATGAGCCTTAATCAATTACTACCTGTGGCTATTTTATTAGTGCTACTACAAGTAGTTAAAAAACAGAGCTCTTTAAAAATAGGGTCTGCTTTATTAATTGGCGCGCTCATGTCGTTTTTGTACATGCAAAGTGCGTCGTGGGTGAGCCAGTGGTTTGAACACCAAGGGTTAGAGTACTCACAAATAGGGCTATGTATCACTATATTTATTGCTGTATTGGTATTTGCACTAAAGCAAAAGTCAGCGGCATTTTATATCGCAGTTATAAGCACAATAACGCTCTATTTAAGCCATTATATTATTTACCTCACCAGTTTTTGGCAAAATAATGATGCAGGGCAAAGCTTATTTATTGGCACTTTATTAGGTGTTGGAATTTGTTTAAGTTTTAGCGTATTGCTGTACTTTTTAATAAATGCAATTAAGCACCGTTTTGGTATGTATCCGCTTTTTACTTTGCTTGCTTTTAACAGCGCGGCTAAGTTATTAGTTGCACTGGATTTGGCAAGTCAAATAGATTTAATTACAAACACCTCAACAGTGTGGGATTTACGTGATTTGCTAAACGAAAACTCTGAGCTAGGCCGCGTATTGCGTGCTCTTGTTGGTTACGAGGCCACTCCTGATTTAATGAGTGTACTTATATATAGTACAAGCAGCGTATTATTTTTATTACTTTGTTACGTAATTCCAGCTTCAATAACTAAGGAACGTGTATGAAAGCACTCAACCTATATTTAGCGCTTAGTTTTACCGCTCTTTGTTTGTTGGTATTCTCAATCCAAGCAAAGTCCGATGGTATTGTTGTTGATAAGGTATATCACCCCTATGTTTTGCCTTTTGAGCGTGAGTTTGAGTGGCGATTAGTGTCGCACCAAACAGATAGTGGCAACATACTAGCGCAGCGTTTGGGTGGTGGTGGAGCTATTAACGATACAATGGCACTAGAAGGCTACTTAGTTGGTGAGCGAGATGACAACGGCGACTTTGGTTTAGAAGCTTATGAGCTTGAACTACGCTGGCAATTAATTGAGCAAGGTAAATTATGGGCTGATTGGGGGGCATTATTTGAGCTTGAAAAAAAACATAATGAAGATGTGTATGAAGCAACTTCGGGTTTTGTGATCGAAAAAGAGTTTGGCAAAACAAGCTTAACTATGAATGCTTTTTTGGTTTACGAGTGGGGGCAGGATATACAAAATGAATGGGAAAGCGAGTTTAGAGCGCAATATCGCTATCGCTATCGTTCTGCTTTTCAGCCATCTATTGAGGTGTACGTAGGTGAAGACTTTGTTGGTATAGGGCCTGGTTTTATAGGTTTACAGCGCTTTGATGGGCAAAAGCAATTAAAGTGGGAAGCAGGTTTCATCACTGAGATAAGCCAATCAGAAAAAAACCATAGTTTTAGGCTCGCATTAGAATTTGAATTTTAATTACACGCTTTATAAGTGCCCTTTTAATTAGCTTGGTTGTCACTTTAAATATAACAAGCCTCAGATTTAATTAAAAATTTTCATCGTACGCAGTTGAGGAAAGCCTCACCTCATTGTGGTTTATTGTGGTGATATTCGTTTAGGAAAAATATATGTTACTAATGCTAAAAAAGGGAGGTAAGTTGGGGGATATTGATAAGTATTCATGCTAAAAACGTATTTACATTATTCGCAGGTAACTCTAATTTGAGGAAAAAGCTTTTTCCACAATGTGGAAAAGGCTTTTTAAATAAAGGTTATGTTGGTAAAGCTAAGAGTTAAAGCTGGTCAAAAGCATTTCTAATATATCTGGACTCACTTCGGACTCGTCTATTGAAATATTCACACCATTCTTTTTCGTCGTAAATTTTACACCTCTTACGTTGCTTTTTATAAGCTCTTTAAATTTACCGTTATAATCAGTTTCACCTTCAGTTTTATCATTTTTAATTTTATTTAAAATATCGCGTTGTAACTTTTTAGATTCTTTTTCCAAATATTCGTCTATTTCTGTTAACTCTTCTTTAGACTCATTACCTGTGAGGGATGATGTTTCGATTGCTTTAAAATGCGAAGCTAAATGATCTAAATAACCGTCCTTATTGTATTTTACTAATTCTCGTAGAAATGGAGTAGATATAAATTTTAGGGCAGGGAACAGTTTTATAATGTCGTTAGGTATATTTGAAAAGCTTAACGCGTAGTACACGTTGCTTTTTTTCATCCCCAAAATTTCGCAAAGTTTTGTTCCTGTCAGCTCTATACCATTTCTTTTTTCGAGTTTATCCTTTAACTCACTAATAGAGCGTGCTTTATCCATATAGCTAGGCTCTGAGTATTCATCCATTACTAATGCAAAATGAGCACGTTCTTCTTCCGTTAAATTTTTGGCTACAACCAAAGTTAATTTAGTGTTTGGTAAAAGAGAAACAGTATAAGCACGACGAAGACCACCTAGGATTTCATACTTTCCATCAACAAGTTCAGCTCTTACGGCTTCGGTATTACCGCCTGTAGATTTTATCGAATGATAAATATCGAGCACAGATGCTAAAGATAAATCTTTAAAAGATCGTTTATTATAAATCGACTTTCTACATTTATTTAAAACATCCTGGCTTTCAATTTCAACGCGTTCCCATTCAATGTCTCGTTCAGAAATAGGTGAACGTTCAACTATATTATTTCCACTATTTTTTGTAATAAGCTCATCTAGATTAGTAGTTGTAACCTTACGCCCGATCACGGCTCTTTTTTTTGTGTTCATAGTGGTCTAGCCTTTGTTTTTTCTATTAAACGTAATTGTGTCAAATACTGAACGTGTAAATTCCTCAGCCTTTAAACGCGCTTTTTTCAACGCGTCTCTGTCGCCAGGATAAAATTTTGGATTAGTTGAAAAAACAGTACCAAAACTCTCACCACAACGTTCAAATGCAGTGGATAATGGCAATGACGTATCTAGCATATCTGCACCGCAAACTTCACGAAGTAGGCTCTGGGCATCAGCATGATCAGATTTCCTTGCAATTTTAGCCATATATCCAAATATCGAATTAAGTTTAATCTCGCTTCCTGCTGTTTCGGTCATATCGAAAAGTTCAGGGAGCCTTTGCATAAATTTTAAAGTCGAGTGAAAATCAACTTGAGCTGGGGGAACTGGTATTAAAAATGTATCGGCGGCAACAAAAGAGTTTAATAAAAATGCATCCAAATGAGGCCCTGAATCAATAAAAATGAAATCATAATCATGTTTTAGCTTATCAATTATATTTTCTTGCAGGACATCATATATATTTTGTCCAGGTAAATGCTCACTTGCTAATTTTTCGAATTGAGAGGCTATAAATGCGTCCTCAATAGAGGCAGGTATAATATCCACGCCAGATACATTCGTTGGTTTTACAAACTCTTCCAACAACTCCTCACGGCTTACGTTTTGTAGCATCGCCTGCGCAACGGTTTCATCTACAACGCCAATAGAAAGGTCATGTTTCATAAACATTGTTGCACTTGCCTGTGGGTCTAGATCGAGCACTAATATTCTCAAATCATGGTGAAGTAGGGCAGGGGTGCACCTTAAGCCGTGAGCGAGAGTCACGCTGGAGACCGTCTTCGCAACGCCTCCTTTAAGGTTTGTAAGGAAAATTGTATGGGCTTCTTTAAATTTATCACGGTATTTAGGAACACCTCTGTGTTCATAAATAGCGGTAATATCTTTATGTCCCATACTATAAACGTTATTTAAACCTGCTGGTTTTTTTTGGAACTGATAGCCTTTTTGCTCCATCTCAGCTACAGCCTTATCAACTTTTGCTTTGGCTAATTCTGGTAAGTTTGCAACTGCAGATTTTGAATAAGTAGGTTCATATTTTTCAGCATCAAATTCTATTTGAGAATTTGTAATTTTTTCAGACAATGCCTCTAAGGTTACTTTTGCCCTAGTGGCTATTTTTAGTATTCTGTCATCCATCAACTTACCTTGAAATGTGCAGCTTTTTTAAAAGTTTCCATATAATGCTGCATATGAATAAGTTTGTAAACATTAAATTAAATAAATAGTACACTTCATAATTCTCATGTATTTCAATGTTATGCACTTATACACAGATACTATAAATTCTATTATTCCTATTTTAAAATATAAACACTATTAAACTATAGAACTTCTAACTTATTGATTATTAACAATTAACAAGCCAATTAAGATCAGTTATATGGTATTTAAGATCACTTAGCTGGTATTGCTGATCATATAACTGGTATTCGGGATCATTAAAGTGGTGTTGTTGATCAAAAAACTGGTATTAAGACTACATAATTATGGTGTATTCTAGTAATCGATGTTCTTAGTCAACTCAATCAACGATGACACCTCTTCTCTTAATTGTTTTTCTTTATCGTTTTCTTTATTTTTATTGAGTGCAGAGTGAGTACTTAAAGCTTTTTCAACTTTATTAGCTTCTGCATCCTGACCTAAATACCTGTAAGCAAACATTAATTTTGTTAGTTCTGCTGGGGATAGCTTTTCCTTTTGAATCAATTGCTTAGAAATAAGTTCTTTTACTGTATTAAGCGCATCATGAGTATTTAATTCTTCAGTAGTACCTTTATTTAGCCATCTAATAAGAAATTTTATTTCAGAAATTTTCTTACCTTGAGTTTTTAATTCATAACCAATGTCGTTACTTTCGCTTTCTAGAAATAAAAATTCTTTACGAGCAATAGGGTGCCCACGTAAGATTTCTATGCTATCTCTTACGCAGCGTTTCATGAATACGCCATTGTTTTTAAAAGAGCTTTTATTTTTTTTCAGCCGCCCACTTTCATCGAGTAAACCAAAGAGCCCTTTCAGCTCATCAATTGCAATGTAATGCATTTCATAACCGTCTTTTTTAAATCGGCTTAAAATTTCGTACAATCTTTTTGCGTATTCTTGTTTTATATCTAAATATGTTCTTGTAGTTATTAATGCAAATCCTTGTTTATATTCAATATATTCACTTTCAAGCATGTCGTTAGGCACCATTGTTAACACGCCTCGCTTATACTTAATATTTTTAAATAGAGGTTTGTAATCAAATTCAAAGTCGCCAGAGGTCCCCTCTACTTTTATACCTATTTTGTAGCTTGCAAGTCGTTCAGCAGCAGGAGATAAAATACTGCCAACATGCTTAGAGCTGATATTCAACCATTCTGATAGCTGGCTTGCTGTATATGTATACTGTGGTGTGCTTTTTTCCCAATCGGAATCTTTCATTTGCGCCATCATCAGTGCAAATAAATCGGCTTCTCTTTGCGACAAGTCCTTGCGGCTGAATACAAGTTTATGCCCTTGTTTTATATGTTTAGGTAAATTTGAACGAGAAATTGGGTTTGGGTTTAGTTTTTTTTCCACTTGCACACCAGAAAGCTGTAATCAATAAACTTAAAATACACAATACTGGTCAACAACACCAGTTTTGTGTATTTGAATCGATTGTTTTACATAAAACTGGTATTTTTTACCAGCTTTATGTAATCAATAAAATTAATTGTTTATTAAAAGTGCTAACATTTCAATGGTTTGTTATTTTTTGTTTTTTATAAACAACATAATAATGGTGTTTTTATACCACTATTATGTTATCTAAGATTATAGAACACCATTTGCTAGCAGCTAATATTCGTCATTTGATGAAAAACACCATAATTATGTTATCTCAATATGGTTGTTAAGCCTTTAAACTAAGTCTTATGTGAATATAGAGTACAAAATAATGGTGTTTTTAGTTTTAGTACCATAATTATGTAAAGTTCATAGCTTTAAATTACATATTTATGGTGTATTAATGGGAGAATTCATTAGTAAATACATATTTCTGGTGTATTCAGCCAGAATTATGTAATGATAACCCTGTTTCCACAATGTGGAACGCATTTCCATATCTACTATTTATTTATATGGTAGGCAGCTTAGAGCGAGTTGCAAAAATTCAAATAAATAATTTTCTGTTATTTGTCGTCTGCTTTTAAATATTTTCTGGCTGTCGCTCTAATATTCTCTTGAACATAGCTATATGGCAAGGAAGGCAGTGGTATAATCATTAATTAGTGGACTTCCCATAGTTTGCTAGACACCTAATGAGTTACATTGTAACTCATTAGGTGTTTTATGAGAAAAGGCAAACGTTATAGCCAAGAGTTTAAAGAAGCAGCTGTTAAACAAATTACTGAGTGCAGGTATTCAGTCGCAGAAGTCGCTGAACGTATAGATATTTCTACCAAAACCTTATACCACTGGCGGAGTCAGTTATCAGATAAACCTAAAGCCGTTTAATCATCCGATGAAAAATTGAAGATCGCTAAATTAGAAGCACAATTGAAACGTGTCACGGAGGAGCGGGATATTTTAAAAAAGGTCCCAAGGTACTTTGCCTGCAACCCCGAGTAAAGTACGGCTTCATTCGTGGTCACCAAGATGAGTTTTCTATCACGGCGATGTGCCGCCTTTTTAAACTGCATCGCAGTGGTTTTTATGCGTGGTTAAAAAACCTTTAAGCGATAGAGCGCTTGAAGATAATCGTTTGTTGAAACTGGTTAAAGAATTTTATGTAGCCAGTGGCGGCACATATTGTAGCCCTTGGATACATGCAGACTTGCGTGAAGCCGGTGAGCAATGTAGCGTAAATCGTGTCGCTAAGATCATGCGGCAACATAAGCTTAAAGCGCAAATTGGGTATGAGCGTCACCATATTAAAGGCGGTAAGACATCGCGGATTGCAGATAACTTATTAGCGCGCCAATTTAACCCGCCAGTTCCGAATCAATCATGGGTGAGCGACAAAACTTACATAAGAACCTATGAAGGTTTTTTATATGTGGCAACAGTAATGAACTTATTCTCTAGGCGTATTGTGGGTTGGACGATGGATAAAGTATGGACAAGCACCTTGTTATAAATGCATTGTTGATGGTTGTATATCAACGTCAACCGAAGGCTGAGGTAATGGTGCATAGTGATCAAGGTAGTCAATACGGTAGCGCTGACTATCTCGCATTTATGAAAGAACATAATCTTGTGTCTTCGATGAGCCGCGCTGGGAACTGTCATGATAATGCGGTCGCTGAAAGCTTTTTTGCAACAATTAAAAAGCGAATAGTTAAGCGTAAGATATACTCGACACGTGAAGATGCGAAAGCTGAGATATTCAATTTTATAGAAATGTTTTACAATCCAAAAAAGCGCCACTCACATATAGGCAGTGTTTCACCAGCTAAGTTTGAAGAAGCGTATTATTTTGAGTTAAAAACTGTCTAGTGAAAGCTGTGAAATCCACTAATCCTTGTTTAAGACTAAAAAAAATGTAATTTTTTTGTCACTAACTTTCGCACTTAATTGCGCATCAATTGCTTTACTAAGCGTCTTAGCGATTGATAACCCTAATCCAAAGTTATCAATCGATGTTCTTGAAATGTCTTTTTGCCATAATGGGTCAAATAATTGGTCTATATCGCTAGCATTCAAAGGTTCATTAAGAGAATTAGTAACTGATAATATTAAGTTTTTATCCCTTACAACTCTCGTGGAGACTAAAATTTTTGAATCGAGTGGACTGTATTGTTTCGCGTTGTTAACTAAATTGCTAAAAATTGATTCAAGGGCAAACAAGTTGCTCATAATTGCTGGTGCATTTTCATCCAACTGCAAATTTACACGCGATAAATCATGGGTTTCCAGTATTCTGCTTATAACTTGATTTAAATCACAGGCATCTCGCTTGTTCAGCTTACCTCCCCCGTATTTATGTAATAGCAATAAATTTGAGACTATATTTTTAAGTCTCAGGCTTATTTTCAAAGCTTCAGGCTTAAAGTCATCATTGAGCTCTTTTTCATTTGGAAACCGTATGGAGACTTCTGCCATATTAATTAGTTCGGCAATGGGCGTCTTAATTTCATGGGCAATATCTGATGTGAGGCGCTTCTCTCTTAGGTAAAGTTGCCTGTTCTCTTTAATAAAGGCATTTAAACTTTCGACAATTGGCAAGAGCTCTTTAACTGGCTCTTTTATAAATATCTCTGAGCCTTCACTGACAATGCTTAACTGACTGATATCCTTATTTAATTGTACTAATGGCGCAAGTGATGTATCTATGGCCTTTCTGACAAACAATCGAATAAATACAATAACTGTAATTGTCGTGACTATAAAAATAACGTCAATCAACCAAAGTACAAAATCAACTTCCTCAGAGGATGCTGTATAAGCTAAAATCATTGACTCAGCGTCTGTCTTTTTAGAGGTGTCAACTGATGCCTTATCTTTTACTTGTGGTATAAAACGACTGTAAAAAATTCGGCCATCCCGACCATCAGGTAGTTGAATAGGTCGTATTTTTGATTCGCCAATTTCCAAGTTTTCAAATGGTAGGTTTTTAACCTCAAATAAATCTAAACTTTTTGAGCGGATGGAGGTACCTTCTTTGTTCCATATTTGAAAGTATTCGGGCTCAACTTCTCCTGCGAACTCAGGCATAAACTCACTGGAAAAATTATAGGAATAACCATTATCGGTCTTATTTACTAAGGTCTTTAACATACCTGCTTTAGATTGCAGGCTGCGATCAAACTCATTGTCTATCCAGCTATCAACAGCAATATCAGTGGCCAACAATATGCATAAAACTAACCCTGTTATAGTTACTGAGAGAGTAATTACTAGTTTACTGCGAATAGATTTCATCATTGCCCTTGCACAATATAACCAAAGCCACGTTTGGTTTGAATTGGTAGCTCTCCCCCTGCAACTCTTACTTTTTTACGAGCAGATGATAAATGGGCTTCAATCGAGTTTTTCGATATTAAATCATACCGTCCTGCAAGATAGGTACTTAGCTTTTCCGCACTAAACACTTTATTTTGATTGCTAAATAAACATTCGACAATTTTGTACTCGTTGGGTGTTAAATCAATAACGTTGTCAGAAACTTTTAGCAGTTTTAACTGTAAATTCAGGGCTAAATTATCAATAACTATAATATCACTGACCATTTTTAGTCCACCACGACGCATTAAATTTAAGAGTCGAGCGTGAAGTTCATCAAATGAAAAAGGTTTAGTGAGGTAATCATCCGCTCCGGTTAGAAGCCCTAAAACGCGGTCTTCAGGTTCTTGCTTTGCGGATAAAATTAAAACTTTAGTATCAAGCTGTTTTGTTCTTATGGTTTGCAGTACAGTGATGCCATCGATACTAGGTAGCATAATATCAAGTATTACAAGCTCATATTCACCTGTCATTGCCATACTCAACCCTTGTGAGCCATCACTGGTTTCATCCACCGCAAAGCCCAAATTTGTTAAGCCAACCCGTAAACTACGTCGCAGTGACCCTGAATCTTCAATTATTAATAACTTCATGTTCTATTTGTTCACCTGAAAATACATCTTAATCACTAGGTTACGCTATATAACTTAAGTTTTACTTAAGGCTTCCTTAAGTTTTTATAGTATAGCCATTATTAAGTTTATCATCAGGATT
>NZ_JAQREZ010000005.1:0-130664 GCF_028598715.1 Pseudoalteromonas sp. GABNS16E | reverse complement strand
CTTGCTCAACAATAGATAATTTAAAGCCTAATGTATAATCTCGCTGAGTACGCTTAACGTCTTTAGTTTTAGTGGTTTTCATAAAATAAGTCCTAAATGTGTAAACACATTTCAGGACAAGACATTTAGAGGCAATAAAAAAGCGCCTTGCGGCGCTTTTAAAATGTAAGCATGTTTTAGGTTAGTGGGCTTGTTCCCAGTTTTCACCTTCGTCAGCTTCTACAATTAAAGGGACATCTAAGCTAGCCGCTTGCGACATTAGCTCACAAATCTGCTTTGTGTATGCTTGCGCACAATCGGTTTTAATCTCAAACACCAATTCATCGTGTACTTGCATTAGTAACTTAATGGTATTGGGAGCTTGTTGATTAACCCAGCTATGCACGCTCAGCATTGCTTTTTTAATAATATCAGCGGCTGTGCCTTGCATTGGTGCATTGATTGCTGCACGTTCGGCGCCTTTACGGCGAGCTCCATTACGTGCATTAATTTCGGGTAAGTGTAATCGACGCCCAAAAATAGTTTCTACGTACCCGTTCTCGGCCGCTTTTTCGCGGGTTGTTTCCATGTACTCAAGTACCCCAGGGAAACGCTCAAAGTATTTATCTATGTAGTGCTGCGCTTCGTGGCGTGGCACATCAAGCTGACGCGCTAAACCAAAGGCTGACATGCCGTAAATTAATCCAAAGTTTACTGCTTTAGCTTTACGACGCATATCTGTGGTTACATCCTCTAGCTCAACCCCAAATACCTCAGCAGCGGTTGCACTGTGTACATCTAACCCATTAGCAAAGGCATTTAGTAGCCCTTTGTCTTGCGATAAATGCGCCATAATACGCAGCTCAATTTGACTGTAATCGGCAGCCACAATTTTATAGCCTTGTGCCGCTACAAATGCCTCACGTATACGGCGTCCTTCTTCAGAACGAATTGGGATATTTTGTAAGTTAGGATCGGTAGAACTCAAACGCCCTGTGGCCGTAACAGCTTGATGATAAGAAGTATGCACGCGCTGTGTTTTCTCATTAACCATCAATGGTAATTTATCGGTGTAGGTTGATTTAAGCTTAGATAAACCACGGTGCTCAATAATCACCTTAGGTAGTGGGTAGTCATGGGCAAGTTCTTGTAGCACTTCTTCAGCCGTTGAAGGTGCACCTTTAGGTGTTTTTTTAATGACTGGCAGCTCAAGTTTTTCAAATAAAAGTGCTTGCAGCTGCTTTGGCGAGCTTAGGTTAAATGGTTCGCCAGCTATCTCAAACGCTTCTTTTTCAAGCTCAAGTAAACGCTCGCCTAAACGCTGGCTGTGCGCCGCCAGCATGTTGCTATCAATTGCTACGCCGGTACGTTCAATATCAGAAATAACATTCACTAATGGCATTTCTATTGTTTCAAATACTGACTTTAACTTCTCATCAGCTTCTAATTTTGGCCAAAGTACTTGGTGTAAACGCAGTGTAATATCGGCATCTTCTGCTGCATAAGGCGCAGCTTGCTCAAGCTCAATTTGATTAAAGGTAAGCTGCTTTTTCCCTTTGCCGGCTATATCTTCAAAGCTAATGTTTTTATGGCCTAAGTATTTAAGCGCTAATGAATCCATGTCATGGCGAGTGCCCACGCTATTAAATACGTACGACTCAAGCATAGTATCAAACTTAATGCCATTGAGCTCATAGCCTGCATTAGCTAGTACGCTCTTGTCGTATTTTAGGTTTTGCCCTACTTTAGCTTTGTTAGCATCGGCGAGGATTGGCCCAAGCTTTTGCATTACATATTCAAGGCTTAATTGCTCTGGTGCACCCGGGTAATCGTGTGCAATTGGTAAGTAAGCAGCTTCGCCTGCTTTTACAGCAAAGCTCATACCTACTAACTGCGCTTGCATGTAATCAAGGCTGGTTGTTTCGGTATCAAAGGCAAATAACTCAGCGCTATTTAGCTGCTCAATAAGCGTATCAAATTGTGATTCGGTTAAGATAGTTTCGTAATGTGCATCTTCTACTTTTGGCAGTTCATTTGCCTCAGTAGGGAGCGCTTTTTCTGCATCTTTTGGGTTATCAAGCAGCTCAGCTAACCAACGGCGGAACTCACACTCACCATACAGTGCAATAAGCTCATCTTTATTTGGCTCTTGTACTTTAAAGGTATCTAGGTCTGACTCTACCTCAACATCACATTTAATGGTGGCAAGCTCATAACTAAGTGGTAAATGATCAAGGGCGTTTGCAAGCTTCTCACCAATCTTGCCTTTAATATCGCCGGCATTATCAATTACACCTTGAAGCGATCCATATTTTTGTAACCATTTAACAGCTGTTTTAGGTCCACAGCCTTCAACACCAGGGATATTGTCAACCTTATCACCCATTAGCGCTAAATAGTCGATGATTAGCTCTGGACCCACACCAAATTTTTCAACAACGGTTTGAGGATCTGAAATGCTGTCGGTCATGGTATTGATTAGCGTAACATGCTCATTAACTAGCTGAGCCATGTCTTTATCGCCTGTAGAAACCAATACATGGCGCTTTTGCTCAGTTGCTATTCGCGAAAACGTACCAATAACATCGTCGGCTTCAACCCCTTCAATACTAATTAGCGGAAAGCCCATCGCTTTAATAATACTGTGCAGTGGCGCTATTTGCGTTCGTAAATCGTCAGGCATAGGCGGACGGTTAGCTTTATACTCGCTATACATGTCGTTTCTGAACGTTTTGCCTTTGGCGTCAAACACCACCACCATGTGGCTCGGATCATATTGTTTGATCAAACTTTTAAGCATGTTTACCACGCCATAAATAGCGCCAGTTGCTTCACCTTTAGAGTTGGTTAAATGCGGTGGAGAATGATAAGCACGAAATAAATATGAAGAGCCATCAACTAAAATTAGCGGGTTTTCGGGGATCTGAGCCATGGTGAATTTGGATCCTAAATACAAAAAAGTAATATTATTACAAGCATGCCATAAGGTTGTGAATAAAACGACAGTGAATTACGCTTAGTAGCCATAATTATTGCGGAGCAACCTGTGGATAACTTTGTAGATAACAGCCACGAGCTATTCCTCCAATGCATAATAAAATGCTTAGAAAAATAAATAACTGCTTGTTTTGTTTAAAAAAGATAATACGAGGTTCTTTTTTTTATTATTTTAAAACCAATGTGGAAAAAGGTTTTCTAACTGATACATCCGCTGTTAGTCACTTTAGTTATTTGTATCCATTTAAATAACCGGAGGAGTATTCTAGCATAATGGATCAAAGATCATAGCGATCCTTTATAATTTTTTTTATGAGCGCACAGGCAAAAATGACATAAACCGCAATACAACTTGCACTGCGAATACTTTTTAAACTAAAAAATTATTTTAGTGTGTGTTTTGGCCCGTGTTAAACTTCATCCAAACGACTTATTTAAAATACTTAAGGAGCACAAAAGCATGAAAAAGATAGCTGTAATATTAGCCGGCTGTGGTGTGTACGATGGCAGTGAAATAAACGAAGCAGTATTAACACTGCTGCACATAGCTAAAAACGGTGCTGCATATCAATGTTTTGCTCCTGATATAGAACAACTTCACACCATTAACCACCTCACCGGTGAAGAAATGCCAAGCAACCGTAATGTACTCACTGAGGCAGCACGCATTGCCCGTGGTGATATAAAATCATTAAGCGAATTAAAGACATCTGAATTTGATGCGTTAATAGTACCAGGGGGATTTGGCGCCGCTAAAAACTTATGTGATTTTGCCGTTAAAGGCGCTGATGCGCAGATAAACGACCTAGTATTAGAGGCCTGTAAACAATTTGCTAATGCACAAAAAGCCGCTGGCTACATGTGTATTGCGCCGGCTTTAATTCCGTTTATATATCCCAAGGCTACTTTAACCATAGGTAATGATGAACAGACCGCAAGCGCTTTAACCCAGCTAGGCTCTACTCACACAGCCTGTGCGGTTGATGATATTGTGATTGATGAGGACAATAAACTCGTTACCACCCCTGCTTATATGCTGGCGCAGTCTATTTTAGATGCCGATGCGGGGATCGAAAAATTGGTTAAAAGCGTACTAGCATTAGCTTAAATAGTGATTTACTAAGCCACCGATTATAAATGTTTGTTAACTGAAACATGCAATTTTATTGCGTTAACGCAAAAATTAGCCAGTTTTATCGATAAAAACACCAGTGGGCGTTTTATAAATTGTTACACAAAGGTATAATCGGTTTAATTTCCGTCATCTATAATCGTGATTGATCACGTTCAAATCGAAGTGAGCAAGGCAAAATGAAAAAACTATCAGCTGCAGCATTATTAGTGCTAGCAACCACCGCATACGCACAGCCATATGATAACTCTATGACTGAAGATGCGATTAAAAAACGTTTAGCACCAGTTGGCGCTGTTTATCTTGAAGGCGAGAAAGCTGCTGCAGCCGCAGCTCCTACTGGCCCTCGCTCTGGTGAGCAAGTGTACCAAGGCGCATGTTTTGCCTGTCACGGTACTGGCGCACTAGGTGCACCTAAATCAGCTGATGACTGGGCACCGCGTATCGCTAAAGGTAAAGATGTATTGCTTGATCACGCTATCAACGGTTTTAATGCGATGCCGCCAAAAGGAACATGTATGGATTGTTCTGATGATGAGATTAGCGCAGCTATTGATTTCATGACATCTAAATAACCATAAACCCGATAAGGCTGACTTAAGTTAATTAGGAAAGCCTTTCTGTACCACTTTTAGTGTTTTAATAGCAAGTTTTAGTGTGATAGTCACTTGACGATAGACCTGAACAATGAAATCATATGGCTAATAAACATACAATAATAACTATCGGCTACTATCATTGGAAGATAAACGAACTGAACCGAGTAAATTAGAGCACCAAAATAAGAAACTTAGAGCACTACTTGAAAAGTACAGACAATCCCACCACTTACAAAATGCCCTGATACAACTATCAGAGCAAGCTAGTACTGTGGCTGAATTAATACTTTTATACCCAGCCATCCACGATATTTTACAAAAGTACGTACCCAGTAAAAGCTTCTATGTTGTACTATTAAACGAATATAGCAATTCACTTGAACTATCTTATTTTGCAGATGAGAAAGATGGTATTTCGGTACCGCTTCATCAAGCAAATAGTTTCGATGAAGGTGCAACGGGCTATGTATTTAAGGAAGGTAAAACAACGTATTTTACTAAGCAACAAATGCGAGACGCCGCAGACCGAGGCTTATTCAAAGCGCTGGGCACGCCAGCAGAGCATTGGGTGGGCGTACCAGTTTACCAAGGTGAGCATATTATTGGTGTACTTGCTGCGCAAAGCTATGATACTGAAAAATACTACAGCTCTCAGCAAATTCAGCTTTTAGAGGTCATGTCACTTTATTTAGCCACTGCTATAGAGCGAGTAAAGAAACGTGAACTTCTTGAATCTGAAGTTAAAATTCGTACACGTGCACTTACTCAGAGCAACGAAGCGCTCAACATAGAAGTTGAGCAGCGTAAACGTGCTTCTCAACGACAGCAGATCCTATTTAAGATTTCAGAAATAGCCACACAGGCAAAAAATCTTAATGATGCTTATTTAAAAATTCATCAAATAATTAGAACGATTACATATGCTGATAATCTGTATATCGCTCTTTATAATAAGAAAACTGGGTGGATAGACTTCCCATATTACGCCGACGAATTTAGATCAGAGGCAAAGCCTAGGCGTTTTGCAAAAGGGTATAGTGAATTAGTAATTAGTACTGAGCGAACTCAGCTTATTAACCCAAGCAGAGCGAGAGAGTTACTAAAAAAGGGTGTAGTTCAACGCTCTACACCTGTACCTAAAGAGCAAATGGCCACCAGCTGGCTAGGTGCGCCGCTTAAAACATCGCAAGGGGTTATCGGCTTAATAGTATGCCAAGCGTATAATAACAATCATATTTTTAGCAACGATGACTGCGAGCTTATCACGTTTGTATCACACCAAATTGCCACGGTTTTACAAACAAAATTAGCCACTCAAGCACTTAAATCTAGCCACCAAGAGTTAGAGTATCGAGTTAACGAAAAAACAAAAGCGCTGCAGCAAGCTAACCTACATTTACAAATGCAAATTGATGAGCGTAAAAAAGTAGAGCAACAGCTTTATCATGATGCGCATCACGACTCATTAACAGGCCTGCCTAACCGCAGCTTGTTTTTAACCCAGCTAGAAAAAACACTGCAGCATTACCATCGTTTTTCTGATCATCACTTTGCTGTGTTATTTATTGATTTAGATAAGTTTAAAGATATAAACGATCAACTAGGTCACCATGCCGGCGATCAATTTTTAATAAGTGTGGCTGATTTATTTTCGCATTGTATTCGCGAACACGATTTACTCGCTCGCCTTGGTGGTGATGAATTTGTAATTTTGCTTACCCACTTAACAGAGCTACAACAAGCAGAAGATGTAGCTGATCGCATTATTAATATAATGAAAAAGCCATTTTGCAGCAAAGGTACCTGCATTCAAAGTGGTGCAAGTATTGGTATAACGTACTCAAATTCAAGTTATCAGCATACCGATGAAATTATTCGCGATGCCGATGCTGCTATGTATTACGCTAAAAATGCAGGGCGCGACCGCTATGAGCTGTTCCACCCACTATTAACACAAACACTAACAAGTGCAGAATCTCCAGCACAGCACCATCTTGATTCACTCCCGATGAGTTTTAGAAGTGCAGATATTATAAACCTTGATGAACAACAGCAATCAGAATCACTATTTGAAGCCTTTGGTGAACACCCTGTATTAGGCTATACCAGTTTTGAAGTACTGAAAAAGTTTGCAACCGATAAAGAGCAGCACCTCCAAGTTGAATTAGAACTATTACAACACGCCTATTCCCATGCCTTAGCGGCAAATGTAGCCATGGTGTTATTGCCATGCTCAGGGCTACTTTTAGAAGCGCTTGAATTTAATTTATTTACTGAGGTATTAAGTAAGCTGCAAGGGCAAAGCCAACTGTGTTTATTGTTTGACGACCAAGAAATACGTTACGCCTGTGCAACTCAGCTAGAAAACCTTAAAAAGCTCTCGCAGCTTGGCTACAGCATTGGCTTAAATAACTTTGCAAAAGACCGCTGTGAGCTAAATGCACTGACCGACATTACCTTCGATTATGTACTACTTAGCTCAACCTTTAGTAAACGCGTACTGCAACAAGAAAGCTTTAACTTGCAATTACAAGGTGTACTGGCAATCACTCAGCTAAAAGGCATAAAAGTTATTGCCAAAGGCCCTTCTATACTCAACTTTAGAGCCTTGCTAGATAAATACGGACTAAACTTATTTGTTGCTAAGCAGCAAGGCTTATCGGAGCCAGTAGCGGCTAATAACAACGCCGCGCAGTCTATTAACTAGGTTTTTTCAGCATCGCCCTTAAGTTAGCGACCCGTGCTTGGCCTTTTTCCATGCGCTCAGCTTGCGAGCTTGGGGCTTTTTTGTTTTCAAACGCTAGGTCATCTTGCGGTAACTCTTGCACAAAGCGGCTTAGCTCTGTTTGTGAGGTTTCGCCAAACTGACGACGTATTTTTGCATACGTTAGTGTCAGCTCTTGCTGGGCCCGTGTGATCCCTACGTATGCTAAACGGCGCTCTTCATCTACGTTTTCTTCGTCAATACTTACTTGGTGTGGCAATAACCCCTCTTCCATCCCAACCATAAATACGTACGGGTATTCTAAGCCTTTAGATGCATGCAAAGTAAGTAACTGTACCGCATCAGACTCATCTTCTTCCTCGTTACGCTCTAGCATATCGCGAAGCGTTAATTTACTGACCACTTCAGGTAAGGTCATCGGTTCGTTATCGGCATCTCCGGTGAGCATATCGGTGATCCAACGATACAGCTCAGAGACGTTTTTCATGCGCATTTCTGCCGCTTTGGCACTTGGCGATGACTCATATAAATACGCTTCGTAGTTAATATTACGTACCAAGTCTTTTACCGCTTCGAGCGTATCGCTACGCACTGCATTATCTGAAAGCTCAACAACCCAACGTGCAAACCCCGAAAGCGCATTTAAGCCACGCCCTTTAAGGCGGTAGCCTAGGTCGTTATCAAAACAGGTGGCAAATAAGCTTTGGTGCTTTTCGTTTGCAAGTGTGCCTAGCTTTTCAAGTGTAACGGTGCCTATTTCACGGCGCGGCGTATTAACAATGCGTAAAAAAGCATTATCGTCGTCTTGGTTAACCAACAAGCGTAAATACGCCATAATATCTTTAATTTCTGAACGCGAAAAAAACGACATTCCGCCACTAATTTTATAGGGAATGCGGTTACTCATTAATGATTTTTCAAAACCGCGCGCCTGGTGATTACCGCGATACAAAATAGCGTAATCTTTATAGCTGGTGCGCTTCATAAATTTATGAGAAATTATTTCAGCAACAACTCGCTCGCACTCATGCTCTTCATCCCTACAGCCAATCACTTTAATCGGCTCACCGTAACCAAGTTCACTAAATAGCTTTTTTTCGATATCGTGCGGGTTATTGGCAATTAAAATATTTGCTGCTTTTAGAATGCGCTGGGCACTGCGGTAGTTTTGCTCAAGCTTTATGAGCCTAAGGCCGGGGTAATCTTTACTTAACAGTACCAAGTTTTGGGGGCGGGCTCCGCGCCATGAATAAATAGATTGGTCATCATCCCCTACCACAGTAAAACGCGCTCGCTCGCCTACTAATAACTTAACAAGCTGGTACTGGCTGGTATTGGTATCTTGATATTCATCCACCAGCAAATACCTAAATCGTTGCTGCCAACGCTCTCGTGAGGTGGCATTACTACTCAGTAATAAGGTGGGGATCATTATTAAATCGTCAAAATCCAGTGCGTTATATGCTCGCAGCTGATTTTGATAACGCGCGTAAAGCTGCGCAAATAACGCCTTTTGCGCATCACGTGCTTCGCGTATGGCTTGCTCTGGCAAGATTAATTCGTTTTTCCAGCTGCCTATTTGCATTTTTAATAGATTAAGTAGGTCTTTGTCTTTTTTAAGCTCGTCTTCGGTTAAATCACCTAACAGCTGGTTAGTATCTTGGTCATCAAACAGCGAAAAACCTTCTTTAAAGCCAAGCGTTTTGAGCTCTTTTTTAATTATTTCAAGCCCTAGGGTATGAAAGGTTGATACCCACAGCCCTTTCGCTTCTTGCTTATTAAGCGTTTGTAATACACGCTCGCGCATCTCTTTGGCCGCTTTATTCGTAAACGTTACCGCAGCAATATTACGTGCTTTGTACTCGCACTTTTGCACCAAATAAGCAATTTTGTTAGTGATTACGCGCGTTTTACCTGAGCCTGCACCCGCGAGTACTAAACACGGACCACTAATATATTTTACTGCTTCATCTTGTTTTGGATTGAGTTTCATAACGACCATGGAGTTTTAAAAGGCAGCTAATTTTACCGTAACCACAGATACAGGCATAGCCATTAGATTAATTAATTCCATTGTGGTGATCATGTATTAAATACCTTAGGTATAAGGTAATATTAGTCATTATCATTTTAGGGCAACAGCAAGGGACGATTATGATCAATCCAGCAAAACTTGAAGAAATTGCTAAGCAAATCACCAACAACATGCCGCAAGGTGTAAAAAACCTAGCAGATACACTGGAAGGTAAAACCAAACAAGTTTTACAAAATAAGCTGGCTGAAATGGACTTTGTTAGCCGCGAAGAATTTGATGTGCAAAGCCAAGTACTTATTCGTACTCGTGAAAAACTCACAGAGCTTGAAGCAAAAGTTGTGTTACTAGAGCAACAACTAAATGCTAAAAATAACGCCGAGTAGCACGTACTACATCTGTATACTCAGCCACAAAAAAAGCAGCTAAGGCTGCTTTTTTGCTTTTAGTTTTAACTAAAAGCCCACTATGTATCAAAAAGTGCCTCTAATACATAGTATTGCAGTGATTGTTGCTGCGCTAAACTTACAGCGCACATTTTTAGTGCCACTTGCTTACCCGTAATGGGTTTATAACGTTTTAAAAAAGGAAGTTGAGTAATAACAGGTAACACAAATGCGCCTATTTGCTCAGCTATTCGTGTATCGTTTCGCTCACCCATTAATAAAGACGGCTGGAATATACTTACTTTTGCAAAGCCCAGCGTTTTTATGTGCTGCTCAAGCTCGCCTTTCATTTTTAAGTAAGGGCTGATGCTGTGCGCATTAGCGCCGCTTGATGACACCAAGCAATAATGGCTCACTGCATTGTTAGCCGCCATTTGCGCCGCAATAAACTGATAATCAAAATCAACTTTACGCTGCGCCGCGGTCGAGCCAGCCTGCTTTTTAGTAGTGCCCAAACACGAAAAAAACACATCCCCTTTAAATAACGCGCAGTAGTTGGTTAAACAATCAAAATCAATAACTTGATTAGTGAGCTTAGTATGTTTAACGTCCAGCTTACGGCGAGTTATAGCAATCACATGGCCAAACGCAGGGCTTTGCAGTAAAAGCGTTAATAGCTCACTCCCCACAACCCCTGTTGCCCCTATGATTATTGCCGTTTTAGTCATTGTTTAAATTACTCGCAACCGGCTTTAGCGAGTACATGTGCAACGGCTTTTTTATACACATCGCCTTCTTCATCGGCGCAGGTTACAACCGATGATAAGTCGTGCAAGTGGCCGTTCTCTAATCCATATACCCAACCATGAATCGTGAGCTCTTGGCCTTTATCCCATGCATCTTGAACTATGTTTGTCCTACACACGTTGCGTACTTGCTCAATAACGTTTAGCTCAATTAAACGACTTAAACGCTGTTGCTCATCCATTGCATTAAGCTGCTCTAAGTGTTTTTCTTTTACATCGCCAACATGGCGTAACCAATTATCAATAAAACCAAATTTGGCGTTATTTAATACCGCTTGTACACCGCCACAGCCATAGTGGCCAACCACCATAATATGTTTTACTTTAAGCACCTCTACCGCGTATTGCATTACCGATAAACAGTTATGGTCAGTATGTACCACCACATTAGCTACATTACGGTGTACAAATAATTCACCCGGCAGTAAATCAACAATTTGGTTGGCAGGAACACGGGAGTCTGAGCAGCCAATCCACAAGTACTCTGGGTTTTGTTGCATTGATAATATTTTAAAAAACTCAGGGTTGGCTTCGGTTGTACGTGCAGCCCAACGTTTGTTGTTTTCGAATAAATTTTTTAGCTTTCTCATTGCATCTCTTATTTAGGACGGGATAGAAATTACACCCCAGAAAAGACAAATAATGAGCGCCTTTTTAGTTGGTGTTTGCAAGAATTAAAATATTGCGAGGAGTTAATTGTTTCTCACAAAAGGTGGTAACTGAAACGTGATAACCTTGCTGTTGCAAATATAAAGCACGATCGAGCACAAGCCAAACTTCTATTGCTCTTCTAAACACATGTCGAACCAGTTCGATTCGCTCTGTTACTTTTTTACGCGCCTTACCAATTAATAAAAACTTATCGTAATCAGTGTCTTGAGGGATACTTATAGACTTTTTATCCCCCGCCCAAGCGCAAAACTGTGCAAACGTATCAGAAAACACGGCTTTGTTAACTGAAGGCACACTCACGTAATAATGTTCATGAGTGAGTGACTTTCGAAGTGCGTCAAACCCTAAGCGCCATTCCACCTCAGTTTTTCGTATTTTAGCTACACGTGAAGGGGCTGTAACTGTTTCTTGCAGCGCCAGTTTTAGATCGCGGTGCGTTAAATTAAGCTTACTAGCAAGGGCAAGCTCACTCATTGCCTGATAACGGCTATCGGTAAATAAGTGATAACAGCACGGCGAAAAACTAATACGTTTTACCCTAGCGGCGCTGGCGTGTTGCATAAATGTTTGGTGCAATGCGCCACATGCATGCAGTGCAACCGCATGTGTGTCGGTATTAAAAAAATGGCGTGTTTCATCTTCAAGCACATTAGCTTGGCTAAATTTCATCGCCAAACCTTGCTTGCGTGCACTGTGCTCTCCTTGCTCGCAAAGATGCCCTTGTAGCTCAACACTGTGTACGCTTTGCGCGCCGTTATAAGCAAGCATTCGGCCTAAATGCCCTTTACCTGCGCACCATTCAAGTACAGGCTGTGTGTTACACGTTAATGCTGAAACAAAGTCTTGCAGTTGCTCAAACTTACGCCCTTTAATACCGTTACTTATCCAAAACGGGTATTCACCGCGTTGCTGCTGGCTTTTTGGTAAATTGCACAGCTCAGGTAGCTGCTCTACCCCGGCAATAAACGGGCTAAAAAATTGATAAAGCTGTTGCTGATCGTTATCAAGCCTTGCGACATCTTCATCTGATAAGTTATTTAACGCCGCTTGTAGCTCAGGCCACGGTAATTCATCAAAATCAAATGCTGTACATTGCCAATATTCGCGGGTATTCATTAGCACTGCATCGAGTGCTGCAAACTGCTCAGCTAGGTTCATAACAACTTAAAATAGTAAAAAGACGTTTAATTATACCAGTTGCGCAGAGCAGCATTAAGCGGTTATTTTTTTCCAAGTATTAAACGCAAATAAAGGGGGATCGAAATAATACTCACAATAAAGGCGGCTATTAGCATCCACGACAGTTGTAATCGTTCTGGCTCTTGGTATTTATAAACAAACCCAGCTTTGTGCTCGTCAAATTGCGTTTGCTTAATGCCATAATAATCAGCAATTAAGCGCCACTTGGCCATCGACATATTCCCTAAATGGGTCGTAGGCGGCATTATGTAGTCTTTCAATACTTCGGCTTCATAAGCTAGCTGATGAAAACTTTTGTTTGGCGCATACACTTGCTGTGTAATTGCTATGGCTTCATCCATATTCATCATCGCATAGCGCCAACCTTTTAAGCTCGCTTGGTAAAACTTTTCGACCGTTTGCGGGTGCTTTTTAAGCATTGATTCGCTGGTAAATAGCACATCACCATACACATCCATACCATAGCGCTGTGGGCATATAAGGCGGTGCGATACCCCTTGCTGAGTCATAAAGTAGGGCTGAGTGGTGACATACACTTGCATTGCATCAAGTTTGTTTTCTTGCCACGCTTGTAGCGCAGGCTCATCGCCTTCGTATACCTCTAAGGTGGCAATATCAATACCGCTGCGTTTAAGCATAACCAGCAGCTCGGTACTGTCTTTTTTACTCACTTCGGTAATACGTTTAGCGGTAAAATCGCGAGGGTGAAAAATATCAGAGCTGTCTTTTACCATCCAACAGTACGGAGAAAACTGTAAAATAGCCGCCATTGCTACAAACGGTTGGCCGTTTACTCTTTGTTGTAAAATACCCGAATGCGCTACGCCAAACTGGGCTTCTCCACTTGCTACAGGCGTGAAAGTGTCAGGCATTTTAGGATTGGCTTCGCGTATGGTTACATCAAGTCCGGCGTCTTTGTAGTAGCCTTTTTGCTGAGCCATATAATAGCCGGCGAACTGAAACTGGTGGGTCCATTTTAGTTGTAAAGTGACTGATTCTTGAGCCATTAGTTGGCTGCAAAAAAGCAAAATTACAAATATTAATCCTTTAATAAGCAACTGGGTGTTCCAAATAGTAGTCATTAGCTGTAACTATATTTAAAACACACGATAAAGCAAGCATGCAAACGTGCATACTTGCTTATAAAAACCCTAAGCTGAGGCTAAATTGTCAACGTTTGGGCTTTGTGGCTGAGAGGTTAAAAACTGCGTAAAACACGGGTTATGTGTTTCATCTTGTACACTGTAACCTAAGCGGTTTAAGTGCTCGTTAAACATATCAAATTGGCTTGGCTCAATAGCAAAGCCCGCCAGTACATTTCCGATAGACCCCCCATGATTGCGATAATGAAATAAAGTAATATTCCAATTGCTACCTAGGGTATCTAAAAAGCGCGCAAGGGCTCCTGGGTATTCCGGAAATTCAAACCGTAATAACCTTTCATGTAACTGCTCCGGTGCTTTACCCCCTACCATATAACGTACGTGTAATTTAGCGAGTTCGTTATCTGATAAATCGCAAAATTGGTAGTCGTTGTTAGTTAGGTCTTGTTTTAGCTCGTTGAGTTCTTGCTCACCCTGGCGCAGAGCAATACCTACAAATATTTGCGCTTCACCTGGGCCTGCATAACGGTAGTTAAACTCAGTAATAGCCCGACCACCTAAAGAGGTGCAAAACTGCTTAAAGCTGCCTTTTTCTTCTTTAATGGTCACCGCAAGTAGCGCTTCGTTTTTTTCACCTAGCGCAGTACGCTCAGCCACATAACGTAAGCGATCAAAGTTTAAGTTAGCACCCGAAAGCACCGCTGCTAAATGCAGCCCTTTTAAGCCCGATTGCTGGCTCCACTTTTTAAGCCCTGCGGTTGCAAGGGCACCTGAGGGCTCTGAAATGGCGCGAGTAGAGACAAAAATATCTTGCATAGCGGCACAAATTTCATCGCCACTGACAGTTACAACTTCATCGCAAAATTTTTGCGCTAAGCGAAATGTTTCACTGCCAATAATTTTAACCGCTACGCCATCGGCAAAACTGCCAACACGGTCGAGCTCAACAGGCTCACCCGCTTTAAGCGCGGCTTGTAAACATGCACTTTCGTCAGCTTCTACGCCAATGACTTTTATATCGGGGCGTAATGATTTGATATAAACCGCCATACCAGCAAGTAAACCACCACCGCCAACAGGGATAAATACCGCATCAAGCTCGTTGAGTTGCTGCATAAGCTCGCGAGCCACTGTGCCTTGCCCCACAATTACATCAGGGTCATCAAAAGGCGGTACAAATACGCCATTGCGTTGCTCTGTTAGTTCAAGTGCATGTGCTTTTGCAGCATCAAAATGATGGCCATGTAAAACCACTTCACCGCCCAGCGCACGTACCGCACTTACTTTTATTTCAGGCGTGGTAACTGGCATAACGATAGTGGCTTTATGGCCAAGGTGTGAAGCACTAAGCGCCACACCTTGTGCATGGTTACCCGCAGATGCCGTAATAACAACAGACCCTTTTGGTAACTTGTTTAATTTATTATAAGCACCGCGTAACTTAAACGAATACACGGGCTGTTGATCTTCACGCTTTAACCAAACATGGTTGCCTAATTTATCACTGAGGTCGCGCATTTCGCTGACCTCAGTCACTTTAGCTAGCGGTTCCATATTGGCCTGAATAATAGCGCGAAAATAATCGAGCTCTTGAGAAACCATAATTAGCTAAGCTCCTCCAGTTTGGCTAAATCACGTACTGCGCCCTTATCGGCACTGGTTGCAAGTAATGCATACGCTTTTAATGCCGACGATACATAGCGGTCACGATCAAGCGGCTTATACGCTTGCTTACCACGCGCTAATTGCTTTTGTTTACGTGCTTCTAGCTCTTCATCATTTAATGCGAGGGTGATTTCACGTGTTGCGATATCAATGATAATTTTGTCGCCATTTTCAACATACGCAATAGCACCGCCACTTGCCGCCTCTGGCGATACGTGGCCGATTGATAAACCAGAGGTGCCGCCCGAGAAACGACCATCGGTGATCAAGGCACATTTTTCAGCAAGGCCTTTTGATTTTAAGTAGCTCGTTGGATAAAGCATTTCTTGCATACCTGGGCCGCCTTTAGGACCTTCGTAGCGAATAACCACAACATCACCGGCTTTTACTTCGTCGTTTAAAATGCCTTCTACTGAATCATCTTGTGACTCGTACACCACTGCAGTGCCTTCAAAATGCAGCATTTCGTCAACTACACCTGCACTTTTAACAATACAGCCATCAACCGCTAAGTTACCTGAAAGCACAGCTAAGCCACCATCTTGTCTAAAGGCATGCTCAACACTACGGATACAACCATGCTCTCGGTCGTTATCGCCTTCATCCCAACGGCACTCTTGGCTCATTGCTTTTGTAGTACGAATACCGGCAGGGCCTGCACGGTAAAACTTTTGTGCGGCTTCGTTTGTAGGGTCAGTCGCGTCCCACTTTTTAACAAGCTCACCCATCGTCATACCCGCTACGTGGTTTACCGATAAATCAACTAAACCTGCTTTACCTAGCTCACGTACAATTGCCATCATGCCACCAGCGCGATGCACATCTTCAATGTGGTACTCAGGTGTAGCTGGGGCTACTTTACATAAAAATGGGGTTTTACGAGAAAGCTCGTCAATGTGCGACATATCAAAATCTACACCAGCTTCTTGTGCTGCTGCTAATAAATGCAATACGGTATTAGATGAACCACCCATGGCAATATCAACCACCATAGAGTTCATAAAGGCTGTTTTGTTTGCAATTGCACGCGGTAACACGTCGTGGTTGTCTTTTTGGTAGTACTCGCGACACAAGTCAACAATGCGAGCGCCGGCTTCTACATACAGTTGCTTACGATCTTTATGAGTTGCAAGCGTTGTTCCGTTACCCGGTAGTGCAAGGCCAATAGCCTCCAATAAACAGTTCATTGAGTTGGCAGTAAACATACCCGAACACGAGCCACAGGTAGGACACGCCGAGCGCTCTACTTGCTCGGAATCTGCATCACTTACTGTTTCATCAGCGCCTTTTACCATGGCATCAACTAAATCTAGTTTAATATCGATGTTAGCAAGTTTGGTTTTACCCGCTTCCATTGGCCCGCCCGATACAAAAATAACCGGTATATTTAAACGTAGCGCTGCAAGCATCATCCCTGGGGTGATTTTGTCACAGTTAGAAATACAGATCATCGCATCGGCGCAGTGGCCGTTAACCATGTACTCAACAGAGTCTGCAATTAAGTCGCGAGAAGGCAGTGAGTAAAGCATACCACCGTGGCCCATTGCGATGCCGTCATCAATTGCGATGGTGTTAAATTCTTTTGGTACGCCGCCCGCTTGCGTGATTGTTTCCGCCATTAGCTCACTAAGCTGATTAAGGTGTACATGCCCTGGTACAAATTGCGTAAACGAGTTAACTACAGCAATAATAGGTTTACCAAAGTCGGTGTCGGTCATGCCTGTTGCGCGCCATAATGCACGTGCGCCTGCGCGTTTACGTCCTTCAGTTGTTGTTGCACTTCTTAATTTAGCCATAGTTACCTCTGTTTTGCCGCTGTGTAAGCGGGCATTCCTCATTCTAAAAATTGTTGAGTTACTGAAGGTTATATTCAGTAACGCGTAAATGTGTTTCGTTAGCAGTTACACTGCTTGTTGCTGTAAATTTTCTAAGCTGATTTCTTTCACGTCCACCAACTTATTTAGCTGGCTGGTTAATAGATGAATAGGCTTATCGCTATCGACCGTCATTGCTATCGTATATTGGGCTTCATCGGTATTAAGCTGAAAATGCGTAAGGTCAAAACCACGGTGACGCACAACACGTAAAAAGCGCTCCACCGCAATACTTTGGTTTTTCAATGCAATAGTTAAGCTGTGTTTCATTGTGCTTTCTCCGTAATCATTTCGTCATTTGCAGCCCCTGGTGGTACAAGCGGCCATACGTTTTCTTTATCATCTATACAGGCATGTAAAATATAAGGCCCTTCGCTGTTTACCAGTGCAGTGATTGCATCGTCTACTTCGTTGGCTTTAGTAATAGTTTGCCCAGGAATACCAAATACCGCCGCTAACTGAACAAAGTCAGGGTTATCTGAAAGATTGGTTTCAGAGTAACGCCCTTCAAAAAACAGTTCCTGCCATTGACGAACCATACCTAAGCGTTGGTTATCTAATATTAGTATTTTTACTGGTAAATTGTTACGACGTATAGTGGCAAGCTCTTGAATGTTCATCATGATTGAGCCATCACCCGACACCGTTATTACAAAATCGTCTGGGCGTGCTACTTGCGCGCCAATAGCCGCTGGTAAACCAAAGCCCATAGTGCCTGCGCCACCACTACTTAAGTGATTACTTGGGTGGTTAAATTTCATATGTTGCGCCACCCACATTTGGTGCTGGCCTACATCGCAGCACACTACGCCTGTTTTTGGCATACGCTGGCTTAACTGGTTCAATAAATACGGGGCAAATACTTTTTCGCCTGGGTAGTCGTAACGCCATGCGTGTTTTTCGCTCATGAGCTTATTTGTATCGCACCATGCTTTAGGTGTTACAACACACTCAAGTGCGGGTAATGAGGTTTTTAGATCAGCAATTAAGGACGCTTTAGCGGGTTTGCGTTTACCTACTTCGGCCGCATCAATGTCTAAGTGAATGACTTTTGCTTTAGCTGCAAATTTGGCTAAGTTGCCCGTTACGCGGTCATCAAAGCGCGCGCCTATACATACAAGTACATCACACTCTTGTACTGCTATGTTAGCCGCTTGTGTGCCGTGCATACCTAACATTCCTAAGTAGTGCTCGTAATCAGGTAATACACTGCCTAGCGCTTTTAATGTTGATACCGCTGGCATTTGTGTTTTGTTTAAAAACTGCATTAACTCATTTTGCGCATCGGCGGCTTGCACGCCACCACCTACATACGCTACAGGCTGCTTTGCTTCAGTTAATAACTGGTTTGCAATGGCCACTTGGTTTAAATCAAGCTGTGGTAAATATTCATCAGCAGCTAACCAAGGTTTAAAAGGCACTTGCGCCATTTGAATATCTTTTGGAATATCTACAAGCACTGGGCCTGGGCGACCACTTTGAGCTAAATGCATGGCTTCTTGTAATATTTCAGCTAAGTCTTCTGGGCGCTCTACCATGTAGCTATGTTTAGTACACGACAGTGACATACCTAGTACATCGACTTCTTGAAATGCATCTGAGCCAATAGCGGCAGTAGGTACTTGGCCTGTAATTGCTAATAATGGCACTGAGTCCATCATTGCATCGGCAAGAGCTGTTATTAAGTTAGTAGCGCCAGGGCCTGAGGTAGCAAAACAAACGCCTAATTTGCCTGTGCTGCGAGCATAACCCACTGCGGCAAAGCCAGCACCTTGCTCGTGGCGAGTAAGGTAATGCTTTACAGGCGCGCCATACAGCGCATCGTAAATGGGCATAATAGCTCCGCCAGGGTAGCCAAATACTTCATTTACGCCGTGCTTGGCTAATAAATCGATTGTTAGTTCTGCGCCAGTCATTAATTAATCCTCATTCCTCAGTGACAACCCAATTACATACTTACTTAAAAAACTTATAGCTAATACCAATCCGCAATAATACTTAATTATTTTTAGGGGGCTAAAAGTGTCGCTATCTGCGTTAAAAAATTCTCATTTAGAACAACTAAATAGCGAATTTTTTGCCTAGCTATCAACACGTTTATCTATCCTCAAAATAGATCACTTAATTAAGCGAATTGGTATAAAATTTTTAAAACTTTGTGCTTAAAACTAAAAAGCCCTCCGAACGGTTAGGTGCGGAGGGCTTTTTAATGCTTAAGTTTATAGCACTACGAAGCCCTCGCGGGAATAATCACCACGATAATAATCAGGACTAGGTTAAGTGCATTTGTAAGCATGTAATTAATACCAAAATGTGTTCATTTGTTACGAAGTAATACTCTTCGCTCTGTATATGTATTTGTACCGCGCTGAGGCGAGTAAGTCAACACCAAACTTAATTCAACAAAAGAGCAAAAAGCGACTTCAAACGGATTTTAAATTTACAAAAAAAGGCTTAAATGAAAAATCTATACCTTAATTTGCATCAAGTAAATTCACTAGCCACATAATAGCCATATAGGGCTTGATTAATTTTTGATACATTGTAGTACAAATAACAGCGCAGCACGGTAAATAACTTAAAACTTTGCTAATTAGGCAGGTTTACTCCGCAAGCCCTATTACGCACCACTCAATTACATTCACCCTATTTAAATAAGGTGCCCTAGTGCAACTAAACTCATAAGCGCATTTAAAAGTGTTTAATATAACCAAATAGGTTTATTAAAGCGCTTTAATTTAAGCTAGTATTTAGGCAACTCAATTAGATTTAAGGACAAACCATGCAAGCCCTCACTCGAATTAGTCAGCTTTTTACATTGGCACTTTTTATAGCAACTAGTTTTAATAGTGTCGCAGCACCGGCATTATTTAAAGTAGAAAAAAACGGTACTAGCTCTTACTTGTTTGGCACAGTTCACGTAGGCGACGCCAGCATGAAAGGCTTACCAGAAAAAGTAACTAAGGCTATAGATCAAAGCGAGCAAGTTGTTGTTGAAGTAGATATTAGTAAACTCACGCCTTTGCAAATGCAGCAGCGTTCAATGCCCTTTATGATGCTTAAAGATGGCAAAACATTACAAACAGAACTCTCAAAACAAAACTACAATAAGCTTAAAGACTACTTTGCTAAAAAATCGATTGATATAGCTATGTTTAATGGCCTCAAACCTTGGGCTGTAATGGTAACCATGATGCAGATTGAATTTCAAAATGCAGGGTTTTCTGACCAAACAGGCATAGACAAGCAAGTACTTGCTTACGCTAAAAAGCAAAATATCACGATTGGAGAGTTAGAAACGCTAGAGCAGCAACTACAAATGTTTGATGGCATGGCTTTGCTCAGTAATGAAATGATTGAAGAAACGTTTGAACAGCTTGCCGATATTAATACTTATTTTATTAAGTTAGTAAACGCCTGGAAAAATGGTGATATGGATACGCTGACTGAATACTACAACATGAGTTTTGACGAGAGTAACTACGGTGAAATAAGCGAGCAAGTTATGCTAGTTAATCGTAATAATAAATGGGTGGAGCAATTAGTGCCTCGCTTAACTAACGAAAAGCTATTTATTGCTGTAGGCGCGCTGCACTTACCAGAGCAGCATGGTTTAATTAAACAGTTAACTGATGCAGGCTTTACCATTACTCGCCTATAACGTGGCGTTAAAGGTTGGGCATATTCAGCCCAGCCTTTAATTAAAATCTTCCATTTTTAAATAATGCTCAATCCCTTTAATTTTGTCTGCCGCATGGTGATTTACATAAATAACGGTGCTGGTATTTGCGGCACAAATTTTCTCTATTAATATTAGTACTCGCTGTCTATTTGCTTCATCAAGCCCCAAACAAGGTTCATCTAAAATAAGTAACGTGGGGTGTTTTACCATAGCACGTACTATTAATAGCATGCGCTGATCGCCGTATGAAAGTTGCGTAAATGAGCTATTTTGTTTATCGCTTAACCCAATCAGCGCTAACCATTGCTTAGCTGTATTTACCTGTGACTCTGTTGGCTTTTGATATAAGCCAATGCTGTCGTAAAACCCTGAAATAACTGTATTCAATGCCGATATACTTACTCGATAATCCATATGCAGTGCATTTGATATATAGCCAATATGCTGTTTTATATCCCAAATACTTTCACCACTTCCGCGCTTAAAACCAAATACCTGAATATCATTGCTGTAGCATTGAGGGTTATCGCCAGTTATTAAATTTAATAAGCAGGTTTTACCTGAGCCATTTTTACCACTCAATTGCCAGTGTTGATGTTTATTAATTTGCCAATTGAGATTTTTAAATACATTAACCCCAGCGTAGCTAACCTTCGTATTACTAAGCTTAACCAATGTATCGGCGGTATACTCTGCACGGTCTTGGGAGTCATCCGGTTGAGGTATTTCTAAAGCGGTATGGGTTAAATGCAGTAGTTTAAGCAAGTCAGCACGCTGCTCTGCGTTTGGATTATTAAGTACATGCTGCAATTGCCCCTGATTTACATAAGCGTAATGAGTAATAAACGGCGGGATTTCATCAAGCCTATTTAACACAAACACAAAGTTAATTGTTGAGCTAAGTGTTTCTAATAAAGTGTTTAGCACCTCACTCGAATGTTTATCTAAGCCATCATATGGCTCATCTAGTACCACTAAATCAGCATGACTACTTAGCGCATTTATAAGTAGGAGTTTACGGGTTTCGCCGGTAGAGAGATCTCTAAAATGCCTATCTAAAAGGGCGCTGTAATTAAAGACATCTATTAGTTTTGTACGTAACTCATGGTTGTAGCTACTATTTTGAGGGAAGATAAAATCTTTTACTAAGCTGTGATGTTCATGCTCAATTTCATTTTTGATTAACTGCTTTTGCACATCAGATGACACAAGCTGCGTGCTATTAAAGGTACTTTTAAAAGTACCACTTTGCTGCTTAGCTTCACCCGTTAATGCGGCGCTCAATGCCGATTTACCTGCGCCATTAGCGCCTAATAATAGCCAGTGCTCACCAGCATTCACTTGCCAACTTAAGTCATTAATTGTGAAACGGCTTTTACCTTGCCCTTTTAAATAACCACTAAATTGTTCAAATACAATACTTTGCACAATACTGCCTTCACCATAAGCTAAATAAACAACTTAACTTATAGTAAATTGCTTTAGCAAGCGTATTTAATTGCGTATTAATTTATTTCATTAGCTATGCACACATTTACTAATGCATCAGCCACTGCCTGCTTACTTATGGGTTTATGAATATGCTCACTCGCGCCATATTCATAAATTAAGTCCATGTCTTCGGCTGAGGTATTTGCTGTAACAACGATTATGGGCATGGTTTTATTTAGCTCTTTGCGTATTTTTTTAGTCGCTTCAAAGCCATCCATGACCGGCATGTTTAAATCCATAAACACCACATCATAGTCAGCCTTACCTACCTTTTCGCAGGCTTCTAGGCCATTTACAACGTATTCATAGTCCACACCTAACGTTGCCAAAATACGTGTGAGTAACAAGGTGTTTAATTCATTGTCTTCAACCACAAGGCAAAAAAGCTTTTTTTCGACTTCTCTTTCTGTTTGCTGGTTAGTAATTTCAATCGGCAAGTTAAGCGTAACATGAGCGCCACTCGCTGCGTTGTTTTTAAATGAAAGCGAACCATGCAGCGCTTTAACAACATACTGCGCCCGTGTTAATCCCGTTCTTAGGCCTTGAAAGTGGTTAGTTTGTTTAAATGAGTCAAACTCTAGTTCTATTATTTCGCTAGAAAAACCACACCCACTATCATTAACGGTTAATTGTAATTGCGAGTTTTGCATGTTTGCAGCAACTTCAACCTCGCCCTTGTCTGTAAACTTTATTGCATTGCTAATTAGCTCGGTTAATACATGCTGTAAGCGCTGATGATCTAACTTACAAAAACAATTAAGGGACTCATCAAAATGAGTGATTAATGTTAGCCCTTTTTGCTGCGCTGCATACTCATACGCCAACACCACTTTGTTTATGGATTCTAAAAGGTTTTCGTTTTTAAGAGTTGGCGCCCACTTTCCTGTGCTTAGTGCTTGTAGGTCTTGTAGCTCATCAAGCATAGATAGAAGTCTAAGGGCGCAGTAGCTTGCTTGCGTTTTAATATTTTGCTGCTCAGAATCGATGGTTAGCTCATCAATCGACGTAATTAATCCCTGTAACGGTGTTCTAAATTCGTGGCTTGCTCTGGCAATGAAGTGCTCTTTGTTTTGACTCATTTGCGCTACAAAGTCCTTTTGTTTTTGAAGTGCTGTTAAGGTGCGTTCCACCTCTTTTTCCATCGGCATAAACACAAATTTTAGCTCAACGAGCAATAACACCATGGCGACTAACCAGCACAGCAATTCTAAATTAGACACGCGGTTAACTTTTTTCACTGCATGTTGCTCAAATAAAGTAACCGCGCGGTCAAGCTTAGCTAGCAGGTTTTCTACATGTGCTACGTTGAGCACCTGTGTGTCTACCTCGCCTTTTTGGTACAGCAGCCAACTAGCTTGGGCAATAAATTCATTCACTTCGCTATCTAGATTAGCTGGCTCAGCAAAGTATAACTTTACTAATTCTGGCGTTAAATAACGGTAACTACTACCTTGCTTAGTAAGTAATAAATACCTCATGAGCTGTTTTAAATTGTGCGAGAGAGTGTTCGAGGGAATTGGTATGGGTAGCAACATCGATTCGTGATGAAAGAAGTGCATTGCTATGCCAAGCAATTTTTTGCGAGAGCATGCGCTGCTTACCTGCCATATTAATAATTTTAGCATCGTACTTTTGTACAGAAAAGCCATACTGCAGCAACAATGCTGAGCCACTTATTAACAGAGCAATAGCAATAAGCGCCCATCGGTAACGCTGTCTTACATTGGCAA
Organism: Pseudoalteromonas sp. GABNS16E; assembly: GCF_028598715.1. Lineage (NCBI taxonomy): Bacteria > Pseudomonadati > Pseudomonadota > Gammaproteobacteria > Alteromonadales > Pseudoalteromonadaceae > Pseudoalteromonas > Pseudoalteromonas sp. GABNS16E. Next base: position 106,591 of record NZ_JAQREZ010000005.1, on the reverse strand, counting down.
TAATTTTAAACATACAAGGCCGCTTTTTTATTTTAAGTGTAGCCTATATATAGAAAACTCAACATCAGCTTTAGTAATTATATAAATAAAAAGCCCAGTAACATGACTGGGCTAAATGTATTAAGTGTGAGGCAAAAAGGGCAATACTTGCGACACTTTTGTAATTACCAGTTAGCGATTTTCTAATCGGTTGTAGTCAAACATACCAAATTCAACGCCACGATACTCTTTAGCTACTTGGTGCATTATGTCGCTGTATTTCCAAAACTCTGGATGTGAGCGACGAATACCAAATTTTACTTTTAATGCAGCATAATCTGCTTCAATTTGCATCATAGGTAATAGCTGTGCAAACTCACCCACTTCATTTTGATCATTTAAGTACCAAATAGCCGCAGGGTAATCACCAATAAAGCCTGGCACTAGGGTGGCGGTATCTTCATCATAAGCGCGCTGCCCATCTTCATTTAATAAGCTGGAAATATTGTAATGCGCGTTGTGATGAATAAGCGTATAAGCTTTATGTGAAGCATCGTCTTGCTTAACCAAAATATACGATAACTGCGGTAATAAATTTATAGCTTTAGCTGGCATATTGTTTAGTGCATTTAATGGCGTGGGTACTTTTGTGTAGTCGTAGTGCTCACTCAGTACTGGCGCTAAAGTTTGCTTAATTAGCCCGTACAGCTCGTGTTGTGGATCATTCGTTTTATATTCAATACCGCTAGGTTGGCTAAACTCTCGGTTGTTTTTAAAAAACTTAGATAAGCTTGGCGGAGACTTTCTATACCAGCTTTTTTTAATTTGATGGCGCTTCGTTTCAGGTAATAACGCCAAAAAGTTTTGCTCACCCTCTAAACGTAAAAAGTCCATGTATAGGCGGGTCACTAATTGGTGGCCGATATTTCCGTATACATCAAAGCCTGCAACAAGTAAGTAATGAATACGCTCAAATAGCGCGTAATCTAATACCCACATAGTTTTGGGCTCTTGACCAATAAAGCCTTTCACTACCGTGGCACTATCAAAATGGCGAAATATTGTAAGCGCTGCATTTTTGTTATGGCCTTCACCTTTCCACAATAGGTCGGTGGTTAAATGCTCTCCGTTTTTAAACATCTCGTTAGCCAGCTCAACTTTGGCTTGTAAGTATTTTTTCTCACGCACTGAGTATTTAACCCAGCTAGAGATAGGCAATGCATTGCTTTCTTCTGCTGCAGGTAATTCAAGGGCTTCTTCGTGCTGAAGCAACATATCTTCCACTGCTGGAGTCGCGACTTTTTCAGGGTCTGCAAAGGCAACCCAAAAATGATCGTTAATCACATTAAGTGCAATTTGGCCGCGGCATACAGGGCCCTTAATAAAGCCCATAATAATTAGCTCAGCTTCATCAAGCATAAATTGATACTTAGAATTAATAGGAATTACTTCAAACGTTTTAAAAGGATTAGATGCCGCCTCGCTCTTATAACTTGGCATTTTATTAACCGTATAATCGGGAGCTATAAATTGCTCATAAATACGTGCAAGCTTTGCATCATCAAGCTTTAGCGGTAAATGTGTTTTTGATAAAACAGTTGAGCGGTCCTGTAGTAAACGGTAATACACACGGCTTACTTTAGGGTCATCGTATGGTCGGCGCGTATTAATTAACTTAATTTCTTCGCCTGGCGGCGTACTTGAACGAACCAGTTTAAAAAAGCTCTGTGGTTTATCAGAACCAAAATAAATATGGGCTAAAAACCAATGCTCGTAAATATAACGTGCGGCTAATTGGTATTTTAAGCTGTCTTGATTTAAAAACGCTTCCCAGTTTTTAACGTTTGTTAGCTCGGCTTTGGTGGGCGGTTTAATATGCGCCATTTTTCCACCGTCTTTAAGCCACTTTTGTAAATGATAAAATTCCTGGCTAGACACGCCCGGTAAACCGTAAGGCATACCGCCATGAGGCTGCTCTGCAGCTAAACGATCGAATTCTCCCATAGTGGCGCATGTTTGAGAGCGGCTAAGTGAAAAGTCAAATTCGTCATCAAGAATTTCATTCTCTGGTAAGGGTGCACTTTGCTTAAGCACTAATGAATTAAATAACACCCCACCGGCAAGGTTTGCTTCTGGGTTTTGGTCACGTTCGTTAAGTACCGGAGTAAAGCCCTTTTTACGCCATTGCTCAGTGCTGGTTGCATCAAATAATAACCGGCTTGGTGTAGTGGCTAATAGCCGTGTACCATCATAAACAAGCTCTTTGCTTAGCCCTCTATCTATCCCTTCAGGGGAAGAAAGCTTTAGCTGACAAGGCGCATCATAACAGCCATGGCATACTACACAGCGTGTATCTAGCACAGGTTTTACTTCTTGCAAAAACTCGGCACCAGCACCTGTATCATGCGGCACTATACGCTGCTGCGTTTGTTCATCACCAAATAAGTCGTTGTAGTGAGCATTGCCTAAATAAGCACACCCGCTGAGGATAATAAGGACGAATGTACTGATCAGAATTTTTTTCATTCTTCATCCTCATCACCCAGGTCGAAGGTTGGCATCATATCCATTTGTGGAGAGACAAAAGTCTGGTTGTCGTGGGTATTTAACACCACACTTAACAGTGGGCCGTGGGTCAGCGTTATTTGTGCATCGTGCTCTTGGTTTAACAACGCATTAAATTCGCTGCTATGCGGCGCAAGCTCATACTCTTTTAAACTAATAGCGATACTGCTATCGGGTGCTGGGTTTTGGCATATCTGCGTCAGTAGCTCATCATCAAGAGCAAATGAAATGTCTAAATCGGGCTTTTCTACATCTCGCTCACTAAGCGACTCATTTAAAATAAATAACGGTAAGGTTAATTTACTATCTTGTTCAAATTCCATTGTGCTCTCTTGCTGACTGACGGTGTAATTACCCGCCATTATAGCAAAAAAGCACATAATTACTGCGCCTAAATAACCACACTAAAGTCTAAAATTTAGCCCTAAGCCCTGTTAAAAACTAAGCTTTAATATCATCCATTGCCGATTCAATAATAGAAAATACAGCCCCTTGAGGGTCGCAAATAACACTAAAACGCCCTACATCAGGAATATCTGTGGCAGGTACACATACTTGCCCTCCAAGAGTCGCCGCTTTTTTTACATAGCTATCGCAGTTATCCACGGCGAAGTAAATCATCCAATGGGGAGGTACGTCTTGTGGCCACTCATCAGTCATTTGTAGCATGCCTGCTACCGGCTTACCTGCAACTAAAAACAAGATGTAATCCATACCTTCCATAGGCTTTGTTTCACTTTTCCACCCCAGTAGTTCACAGTAAAAATGACGGCTTGTTTCACTATCGCGCGTTGCCATTTCATGCCAATAAGGCGTGTTGAGCTCACAAGGACGCTTACATCCTATATGCTCTTTACCTTGCCACAACGCCACCGTAGCACCCGCTGGGTCTTTAAGCATTAACATACGCCCTGCATCCATAACATTATGAGGGCCTGCTATAATTTGCGCACCGAGTTCTTGCGCCTTAATTGCACATGCATCAACATCATCTACGGCAATATAGGTAAGCCAGTAGCTAGGCGTAGAGGCCACTTGCTCTTTAGGCATTTGATACATGGCAGCAATATCGTCACCTTGCTTTTGTAGCATAGTGTAATACTCATCATCGCCAATGGGCTGATCGTCATCTCCCCATTCAAACAACGAGGTATAAAAAGCTTTCCCGTCTTGCCAATAATGAGTACACAGTTCAGCCCAGCAAAATATACCTTGCGGATAATTATTTTTATTATTCATCGCCCATTTCCTGTTGTAAATTTAAGCCATTTTTAGCTTAGGCTAATACCCTGTAAGTGTCGATAGTTATTCACTCAATAAACCCCTTACACACCAGTGACCACTTCTACTCGGGCTTTGTAAAGCCAACCCAAACAACATGATTTACATTAACGCCAAGCAGCTAAAAGCTGATAGCTAAAAACTAATCACTTTTCTTCAGGCAATAAAAAAGGCCACCGAAGTGACCTCTTTTTAGTATTAATTAGCTAGGCTAATTATTACTCATTGAACGTTGCTACATAGCACCTACGCCTAAAGGTAATAGCGCCACCTTCACATGACGTAAATTTCAGGCATTAAAAAACCCGAGGCTAAGCTCGGGTTTTTATAGTATTAATTAACTTAAACGTTAACTATTACTCTACGATAGTTGCTACAACACCAGCACCTACAGTACGGCCACCTTCACGGATAGCGAAACGAAGACCTTCGTCCATCGCGATTGGCGCGATTAGAGTTACTGTCATCTTAACGTTATCACCAGGCATTACCATTTCTACGCCTTCTGGTAACTGTACGTCACCTGTTACGTCAGTTGTACGGAAGTAGAACTGTGGACGGTAACCTTTGAAGAAAGGTGTATGACGACCACCTTCATCTTTAGAAAGTACGTATACTTCTGAAGTGAATGTAGTGTGTGGGTTGATTGAACCAGGCTTAGCTAGTACTTGACCACGTTCAACGTCTTCACGCTTAGTACCACGTAAAAGTGCACCAATGTTCTCACCAGCACGACCTTCGTCAAGAAGCTTACGGAACATTTCAACACCAGTACAAGTAGACTTAGTAGTCTCTTTAATACCAACGATTTCAACTTCGTCGTTCACGTTGATGATACCAGCTTCAACACGACCAGTTACTACTGTACCACGGCCTTGGATTGAGAAAACGTCTTCGATAGGCATGATGAATGGCTTATCGATGTCACGCTCTGGCTCTGGGATGTAAGAATCTAGTGCTTCTGCAAGCTCAACGATCTTGTCTTCCCACTGCTTTTCGCCTTCAAGTGCTTTAAGAGCAGAACCTTGAATTAGTGGTAAGTCATCACCTGGGAAGTCGTACTCAGAAAGAAGTTCACGAACTTCCATTTCTACTAGCTCAAGTAGCTCTTCGTCGTCAACCATGTCACATTTGTTCATGAATACAACGATGTAAGGTACGCCAACCTGACGAGAAAGTAGGATGTGCTCACGCGTTTGTGGCATGGGGCCGTCAGTCGCAGCTACTACTAAGATAGCGCCGTCCATTTGAGCAGCACCAGTGATCATGTTTTTAACATAATCGGCGTGTCCAGGACAATCTACGTGTGCGTAGTGACGAGTTGGTGTATCGTACTCAACGTGAGAAGTTGAGATTGTGATACCACGCTCGCGCTCTTCTGGAGCGTTATCGATTGATGCGAAATCTTTAGCAACACCGCCGTATACTTTTGCAAGTACGTTAGTGATTGCTGCAGTTAGTGTAGTTTTACCGTGGTCAACGTGGCCGATTGTACCAACGTTTACGTGCGGTTTTACGCGTTCAAACTTTTCTTTTGCCATCTTAAAAAATTCCTAATTAAGAAATTAAAGCCTGACTCACTATTGAGCCAGACAAGCTAAAATCATATAACAGCGCGAGCTGAAATTATTGTATCTGCAACATTTTTAGAGGCTTCAGCGTACTTCAAAAACTCCATAGAGTAAGAAGCACGGCCCTGTGTTGCAGATCGTAAAGCAGTTGCATAACCAAACATTTCAGAAAGAGGAACCTGAGCATTAACTTGCTTAAGTCCACCTATTGCATCTTCCATGCCTTCGATTATGCCGCGACGACGGTTTAAGTCGCCAACTACATCACCCATGTTTGAGTCAGGAGTGATTACTTCAACCTTCATCATTGGCTCTAAAAGTACAGGGTCAGCTTTAAGCGCCCCAGCTTTCATTGCCATTGAACCTGCAATTTTAAATGCCATCTCATTCGAGTCTACATCATGGAATGAACCATCATATAAAGTCGCTTTAACGCCAAGTAATGGGTAGCCTGCCAGTACACCTTGAGACATTTGCTCTTGGATACCTTTATCTACCGCAGGGATAAATTCTTTAGGAACCGAACCACCTACAGTTTCGTTAACGAACTCATAAATTGGTGCTTCATCATCCGAAATATCCATCGGTTCAAGTTTAACCCAGACGTGACCATATTGACCACGACCACCTGATTGACGTACAAACTTCCCTTCAACTTCAACAGTTGAACGAATAGCTTCTCGGTATGCAACCTGCGGCTTACCAACGTTACATTCAACACTGAATTCACGTTTCATACGGTCGACAATGATATCAAGGTGAAGTTCACCCATACCAGAGATTATAGTCTGGCCTGATTCTTCGTCAGTTTGTACACGAAAAGAAGGGTCTTCAGCAGCTAGTTTACCTAGTGCAATACCCATCTTATCTTGGTCAGCGATTGTGCGAGGCTCAACCGCAACAGAGATAACTGGCTCTGGGAACTCCATACGCTCTAGCGTAATGATAGAGTTCGGATCACACAGTGTCTCACCTGTTGTTACGTCTTTAAGACCAATAGCTGCCGCAATATCGCCTGCGTAAACTTCTTTGATCTCTTCACGTGAGTTTGAATGCATCTGTACGATACGACCAAATCGCTCACGCTTACTTTTAACTGGGTTATAAACCGCGTCACCCTGTTTAACAGTACCAGAGTAAACACGGAAAAAGGTTAAAGTGCCAACAAACGGGTCTGTTGCAATTTTAAATGCAAGTGCAGCAAACGGCGCTTTATCATCAGCTGGACGTTCTTCCTCAGTTCCATTTTCTAGGATACCTTGGATTTGTTTCACTTGTGTTGGTGCAGGCATGTATTCAACAACGCCATCAAGCACAGCTTGAACGCCTTTGTTTTTAAATGCACTACCACACGTAATGGGAACAATTTCGTTCGCTAATGTGCGTTGACGTAAGGCAGATTTAATCTCTGCTTCACTTAACTCTTCACCTTCTAAGTACTTATCCATTAGTTCTTCAGAGGCTTCAGCTGCACTTTCAACTAAATGAGAGTGCCATTCTTGAGCGAGCTCTTGAAGTTCTGCCGGTATTGCCTCATAAGAGAAAGTCATACCCTGGTCCGCTTCGTTCCAGTTAATGGCTTTCATTTTTATAAGGTCAATAACACCTTTAAACTCGTCTTCAGCGCCAATTGGCAACTGGATTGGAACAGGCGTTGCTCCAAGACGAGATTTCACCTGGTCAACAACCGTTAAGAAGTCAGCGCCTGTGCGATCCATTTTATTTACGAAGATCATTCTTGGAACTTCGTATTTGTTCGCTTGGCGCCAAACTGTCTCAGTTTGCGGCTGTACACCTGATGAAGCACAAAGAACAACTACCGCACCATCAAGTACACGTAAAGAACGCTCTACTTCGATAGTGAAATCTACGTGTCCTGGAGTATCAATAATATTGATACGATGGTCGTCAAATTGCGCGTCCATCCCTTTCCAGAAACACGTTGTTGCAGCAGAAGTGATTGTGATACCACGCTCTTGTTCCTGCTCCATCCAATCCATAGTTGCGGCGCCATCATGTACTTCACCGATCTTATGAGAAAGACCTGTGTAGAACAGAACACGTTCTGTTGTGGTGGTTTTGCCTGCATCTACGTGAGCTACTATGCCGATATTACGGTAGCGCTCAAGTGGAGTTGTACGTGCCATATGATCCTCTTAAAGGTTAAGGACAGATTACCAACGGTAATGTGCGAATGCTTTATTCGCTTCAGCCATACGGTGAACGTCTTCACGTTTCTTAACCGCAGTGCCTTTGTTGTCAGCAGCGTCAACGATTTCTTGAGCTAAACGTAAGCCCATAGATTTTTCGCCACGCTTACGTGCAGCGTCTACTAACCAACGCATACCTAATGCGTTGCGACGTACTGGACGTACTTCAACTGGAACTTGATAAGTTGAACCACCAACACGGCGAGATTTAACCTCTACCTGTGGACGGATGTTATCAAGTGCAGATTCAAAGATTTCTAGGTGCGACTTGCCTGATTTCTCAGCAGCCACGTCTAGCGCACCATAAACAATTTTTTCAGCAGTAGATTTCTTGCCGTCTAACATTACGATGTTAACGAATTTAGCAAGAAGTTCCGATCCGAACTTAGGATCTGGAAGAATTTTACGTTGACCTATTACGCGTCTTCTAGGCATTTTGTATCTCCGGTTTATTCAGGTTTGTCCTTTTGGAACAATCACCCAAAACAATAATTAATAATATTTAGTGCTTGGCCTTACTAACGGAAAACAATTAGCCTTTAGGGCGTTTTGCACCGTATTTAGAACGAGCTTGACGACGGTCGCTAACGCCTGCACAGTCAAGTGCACCACGTACAGTGTGAAAACGCACACCTGGTAAATCTTTAACACGACCACCACGGATTAGGATTACACTGTGCTCTTGAAGGTTATGACCTTCACCACCGATGTATGATGTTACTTCGAAACCGTTAGTTAAACGTACACGAGCTACTTTACGTAACGCTGAGTTTGGTTTCTTAGGTGTAGTTGTATATACGCGAGTACATACACCACGCTTTTGCGGACACGCTTTAAGCGCAGCTGAGTTACTTTTAGTAACCTTGCTACGACGTGGCTTACGCACTAGCTGGTTAATAGTTGCCATTTAAATAGCTCCTGAAATTAAAATTACTACTGAAAAAAATAAAAAAATCCGCCCTTTTTACAAGCTTGTAACATACATGCAAGTAAATGGGTGGCGGAATTTTAATGAGCAAAGTTTAACCTGTCAACCTAAACTCATCGTAAGACAGTAGATAACTGTCTTACGATTTATTAATCTGTTGATTAATAAGAGTTTATTGATTTCCAGATAAATCTGCGTTCAGAGCATCTGTTAGTGCTTGAGTTGCCTCTTCTGCACTTACTGTTTGCTCTTCAACAACTTCACCCTGCTTGCGGCGAGCCATACGGTCTTGGTGATACGCAAAGCCAGTACCGGCTGGGATCAGACGACCCACAATTACGTTTTCTTTCAGACCACGAAGCTCATCGCTCTTACCATTCACTGCGGCATCTGTAAGAACACGTGTTGTTTCTTGGAAAGACGCTGCCGAGATGAAAGATTCGGTTGCTAGTGATGCTTTCGTGATACCCATAAGTTGTATTTCAAACTTCGCTGGGATTTTACCTTGTTTTTCAAGGTCACGATTAGCGATATTAACGCGAGCTACTTCAATTTGCTCACCCGCTAAGAACTCAGTATCACCGCCGTCAAGGATGGTACATTTACGTAGCATCTGACGAATAATTGTTTCAATGTGCTTATCATTGATCTTAACGCCCTGCAAACGGTAAACCTCTTGCACTTCGTTAACAATGTAGTTAGCAACATGAGTCACACCACGTAGGCGTAAGATGTCATGTGGTGATTCAGGGCCATCGGCGATAACTTCACCTTTAGACACTTGCTCACCTTCAAACACGTTAAGTTGACGCCACTTAGGAATCATCTCTTCGTAATGATCGCCTTCAGCTGGTGTAATAACTAAACGTTTCTTACCTTTAGTCTCTTTACCGAAGCTAATAGTACCTGTGATTTCAGCTAAGATAGCTGGATCTTTTGGCTTACGTGCTTCAAATAAGTCGGCTACGCGTGGTAGACCACCCGTGATATCACGAGTTTTCGAACCTTCTTGCGGAATACGTGCAAGTACGTCACCTGGGTTTGCTGTAACGCCATCTGTCACTTCAATCGTAGTGAATGAAGGAAGACGTGTTTCTTGCAAGCCGCGCTCTTCACTTTCGATGATAAGCTTAGGCTCTTTCGCATTTACTTTAGCAAGGTCTTTAACAACTACACGGGTTAAGCCGGTTAGTTCATCAGTTTGTGCTTCAGTATTTGAGTCATCAATATCGCTGAACGAGATTTTTGACTTATGCTCAAGAACGATTGGGTGACTATGCGGGTCCCAAGTAGCAACGATGTCGTTACCTTGAACTTCTGCATTGTCTTGTACTGTTAGTACCGCACCGTAAGGTACTTTATAACGCTCTTTTTCACGACCGAAGCTATCAATGATAGTGATTTCAGTTGAACGTGAAGTAATTACAATCTTACCGTCGGTATTAAGTACATACTTAGCGTTATGTAGTTTTAACGTACCGTCAGTTTTAACTTGTACATTATTTTCAGCTGATGCTCTTGATGCCGCACCACCGATGTGGAATGTACGCATCGTAAGCTGTGTACCCGGCTCACCGATTGATTGTGCCGCGATAACACCTACTGATTCACCCGCGTTGATGATATGACCACGTGCAAGGTCACGACCATAACACTTAGCACATACACCAAAGTCGTTATCACACGTGATAACAGAACGTACGCGAACTTCATCTACTGAGTGCTCTTCTAAAAGGTCACACAGTTTTTCATCAAGCATGATATTACGCTCTACTAATACAGTGTCTGTATTAGGGATAACCACAGGCTCAGCTACAACACGACCTAGTACACGTTCGCGAAGTGCTTCTACAACGTCACCACCTTCAATAAGCGGTTTCATTGTTAAGCCATCTTCTGTGCCACAGTCGTCTTCATTGATCACCAAATCTTGTGCAACGTCTACTAGACGACGCGTTAGGTAACCTGAGTTAGCTGTTTTAAGTGCTGTATCGGCAAGACCTTTACGCGCACCGTGCGTTGAGATGAAGTACTGTAGTACGTTTAGACCTTCACGGAAGTTAGCCGTGATTGGCGTCTCGATGATTGAACCATCTGGACGTGCCATTAGACCACGCATACCTGCTAGCTGACGGATCTGAGCGGCACTACCACGAGCACCTGAGTCGGCCATCATAAACACTGAGTTAAATGACGGTTGCTCTTCTTCTTCACCTTTGGCATTGATAACCGTGTCTTTAGACAAGTTGGCCATCATTTCACGTGATAAGTTTTCATTTACACGTGACCAGATATCGATAACTTTATTGTACTTTTCACCAGCCGTTACAAGACCTGATTGGAATTGTTGGTTGATTTCAGTTACTTCAGCTTCAGCTGATTCAATGATTGATGCTTTAACTGGTGGGATAACTAAGTCATCGATACCAATTGAAACACCTGACTTCATTGCGTAGTGGAAACCGGTGTACATAACTTGGTCAGCAAACACAACAATGTCTTTAAGACCTAGACGACGGTAACACTCGTTTAATAAGCCAGAAATCTGCTTTTTACCTAATGCTTGGTTGATTGACTCAAACGGCATGCCTTTAGGTAAAATTAGAGACAGAATTGCACGACCAACAGTAGTGTCGATAAGCGTTACAGTGTCTTCAACAACACCTGCTTCGTTAGTGATTGACTGACTAATACGCACTTTAACGCGCGCGTGAAGTTCTGCGTTACCACTACGGTATGCTTTTTCTGCTTCTTTAGGATCTTTAAATACAATGCCTTCGCCTTTCGCATTAATGCGATCGCGCGTCATGTAGTAAAGACCTAATACAACATCCTGTGAAGGAACGATGATTGGCTCACCATTCGCTGGAGATAGAATGTTGTTAGTAGACATCATTAGTGCACGAGCTTCTAACTGAGCTTCAAGCGTTAACGGTACGTGTACCGCCATTTGGTCACCATCGAAGTCGGCGTTGTAAGCCGCACATACTAATGGGTGTAAATGGATTGCTTTACCTTCAATTAGTACAGGTTCGAACGCTTGGATACCTAAACGGTGAAGTGTAGGTGCACGGTTAAGTAATACTGGATGTTCACGAATTACTTCGTCTAGTACATCCCATACTTCCGCTACTTCGCGCTCTACCATTTTCTTAGCAGCTTTGATTGTCGTAGCCATGCCGCGACGCTCTAATTTGCCATAGATAAATGGTTTGAATAGCTCAAGTGCCATCTTCTTAGGAAGACCACATTGGTGAAGCTTAAGTGTAGGACCAACCGTGATTACAGAACGGCCAGAGTAATCTACACGCTTACCAAGTAAGTTCTGACGGAAACGACCTTGCTTACCCTTGATCATATCAGCAAGAGATTTAAGCGGACGCTTGTTAGAACCTGTAATTGCACGACCACGACGACCGTTATCAAGTAGCGCATCTACCGCTTCTTGTAACATACGTTTTTCGTTGCGTACGATAATATCTGGTGCAGCTAAATCTAATAGACGCTTAAGACGGTTATTACGGTTAATAACACGACGGTAAAGGTCGTTTAGATCAGATGTCGCAAAACGACCACCGTCTAGTGGTACTAATGGACGTAAGTCAGGTGGCAATACTGGAAGTACTGTCATGATCATCCACTCAGGGTTATTGCCTGATTGGTGGAACGATTCCATTAACTTAAGACGCTTAGTGATCTTTTTACGCTTAGTTTCAGAGTTAATTGTTGGTAACTCTTCACGCATTTCAGCAATTAATTGGCCAAGATCAAGTTCACGAAGCAAGTCTAATACTGCTTCTGCACCCATCTTAGCTTCAAACTCATCACCGTGCTCTTCAAGTGCATCTAGGTATTCTTCTTCACCTAATAGTTGACCACGCTCAAGCGTTGTCATACCAGGCTCAGTTACTACGAATGATTCGAAGTAAAGAACACGTTCAATATCACGAAGTGTCATATCAAGCATTAAGCCAATACGAGACGGTAATGATTTTAAAAACCATATATGTGCTACTGGGCTCGCAAGGTCGATATGACCCATACGATCACGACGCACTTTTGTAAGTGTAACTTCAACGCCACACTTCTCACAGATCACACCACGGTGTTTAAGGCGTTTATATTTACCACATAAACACTCATAATCTTTCACTGGGCCGAAAATACGGGCACAGAATAAGCCATCGCGCTCAGGCTTGAAAGTACGGTAGTTAATAGTCTCAGGTTTCTTTACTTCACCGTATGACCATGAACGAACCATGTCTGGTGAAGCAAGACCAATGCGAATTGCATCGAATTCTTCGGTCTTATTTTGTTGCTTCAGAAACTTAAGTAAGTCTTTCACCTTAGCTCTCCTGTCGGAGTTAATCTTGAGGGCGGATAATCTCGCCCCTACATTCTATTCAGCCGTAACAGATGCTGCAGGGTTAACTGCAGCATCTAATTGGCTTAATTTTCTTCCAACTCGATGTTGATACCCAGTGAGCGGATTTCTTTCAACAATACGTTGAACGATTCTGGCATACCTGGTTCCATTTTATGGTTACCATCAACGATGTTTTTATACATCTTAGTACGACCGTTCACGTCATCCGATTTCACTGTTAGCATTTCTTGTAGAGTGTAAGCAGCACCGTAAGCTTCAAGTGCCCATACTTCCATCTCACCAAAACGCTGGCCACCGAACTGTGCTTTACCACCCAGCGGCTGCTGAGTAACAAGGCTGTAAGAACCAGTAGAACGTGCGTGCATCTTATCGTCAACCAAGTGGTTAAGTTTAAGCATGTACATGTAACCAACAGTTACTTGACGTTCAAACTGATCGCCAGTACGGCCATCATAGAGTGTAACCTGACCACTTCTTGGGTATCCACCAAGCTCTAGCATGTCTTTGATTTCGTCTTCTTTAGCGCCATCAAATGCAGGAGTAGCGATTGGTAAACCACCTTTTAAGTTATCAGCTAAACGACGAATTTCATCATCAGAGAAGCTAGCAATATCTACTTCTTGACGAGATTCACCGATTTCATAAGCTTGCTTGATGAATTCACGTAGCTCATGTAGCTCACGTTGTTCCTTCATCATTTCCTCTAAGCGCTCACCAATACCACGTGCAGCTAGACCCATATGTGTTTCAAGGATCTGACCGATGTTCATTCGTGATGGTACACCTAGTGGATTTAGTACGATATCTACCGTACGACCTTTATCATCGTATGGCATATCTTCTACTGGTACGATAGTCGAGATAACACCTTTGTTACCGTGACGACCCGCCATTTTATCACCCGGTTGGATACGACGTTTAACAGCTAGGTATACTTTAACAATCTTAAGTACACCTGGTGCTAAGTCATCACCTTGAGTAATTTTACGACGTTTGTTTTCAAACTTCTTATCGTATTCAGCTTTAAGCTCATCGTACTGTGCAGCTAGTTGCTCAAGTTCAGCTTGCTTGTCTTCTTGTGCAAGGCTTTGAGTAAGTAGCTTTTCAGCATTTAGTGACGCTAAGTTGTCTTCATCGAAGCCTGCTGCAGCAAGTAGCTTGCGAGCACGGTCTAATACACCAGCTTCTAGAATACGGAACTCTTCGTTGAAGTCTTTCTTCGCTTCGCGAAGCTGCATGTCTTCAACTTCTAACGCACGCTTATCTTTTTCAACACCATCACGGGTGAAAACTTGTACGTCAATTACAGTACCAGTTACAGAGTTTGGTACACGTAAAGAGCTGTCTTTAACGTCAGACGCTTTTTCGCCGAAGATAGCACGCAGTAGCTTCTCTTCAGGTGTTAATTGCGTCTCGCCTTTCGGAGTCACTTTACCTACTAGGATATCGCCGCCTTTAACTTCAGCACCAATATAAACAACGCCTGATTCATCAAGCTTGCCTAGCGCAGACTCACCCACATTAGGGATATCTGCAGTGATCTCTTCAGGACCTAATTTAGTATCACGGGCAACACACTGTAGTTCTTGAATGTGGATAGTCGTTAGACGATCTTCTTCAACTACGCGCTCTGATAGTAAGATTGAATCCTCGAAGTTATAACCGTTCCATGGCATGAATGCCACGCGAAGGTTTTGACCAAGGGCTAAGTCACCTAAGTCAGTCGAAGGACCATCTGCTAACACGTCACCACGAGTAACCGGTTCACCAACCATGCACGTTGGTTTTTGGTTAATACATGTATTTTGGTTTGAACGAGTGTATTTAGTAAGGTTGTAAATGTCGATGCCCGCTTCACCAGGAATACGCTCATCGTCATGTACGTTTACAACGATGCGGCTAGCATCGGCGTACATTACTTCACCACCACGTTTAGCAACAATCGTTACACCAGAATCTTTCGCTAGTGTTAACTCAATACCTGTACCTACTAACGGCTTATCCGCTTTCAATGTTGGTACTGCTTGACGTTGCATGTTTGAACCCATCAATGCACGGTTAGCATCATCGTGTTCTAGGAACGGGATAAGTGCTGCCGCTACAGAGATCACCTGTTGTGGTGATACATCCATATATTGCTGGTCCATGCGACCCATAAAGGTAGATTCACCTTTGTGACGACACGGAATAAGTTCATCAACAAACTCATTGGTTTCGGTTAAGTTTGAGTTCGCCTGTGCGATAACAAACTGACCTTCTTCAATGGCTGATAAATAATCAACTTCATCAGTTACTACACCATCTACCACTTTACGGTAAGGTGTTTCTAAGAAACCGTAATCATTTGTACGTGCGTACGTAGATAACGAGTTAATTAGACCGATGTTTGGACCCTCAGGAGTCTCGATTGGACATACGCGACCATAGTGAGTTACGTGAACGTCACGTACTTCAAAGCCAGCGCGCTCACGCGTTAGACCGCCCGGACCTAATGCAGAAATACGACGCTTATGCGTTACTTCTGATAGCGGGTTATTTTGGTCCATAAACTGTGATAACTGAGACGAGCCGAAGAACTCTTTAACCGCTGCCGAAATAGGCTTAGCGTTAATAAGATCTTGTGGCATTATCGCGTCAAGGTCACCTAAGCTTAAACGCTCACGTACAGCACGTTCTACACGTACTAGACCAACACGGAATTGGTTCTCAGCCATTTCGCCAACACTACGTATACGACGGTTGCCTAAGTGGTCAATATCATCAACATCGCCTTGACCGTTACGAATAGCAATTAATACTTTCATAACAGACACGATGTCTTCTTTGCTTAAGGTGCCAGGGCCTGTGTCTGTATCGTAACCAACACGGCTATTGAACTTCATACGACCTACAGTAGATAAGTCGTAACGTTCTTCAGAGAAGAATAAGTTCTCGAATAAGGCTTCAGCCGCATCTTTCGTCGGTGGCTCGCCTGGGCGCATCATGCGGTAAATTTCTACTAATGCTTCTAAACGGTTGCTAGACGAGTCAATATTTAATGTATTTGACATGTAAGCGCCGCTGTCCACTTCATTGATGTATAAAGTCTCAATTTTAGTGTGACCTGCTTTAACCAATTCAGCCATCAACTCTAGTGATAGCTCGTCATTAGCGTTTGCAATAACTTCACCTGTTGACTCATCAACATAGTTTTTAGCTACAATACGGCCAATGATGTACTCATGTGGTACTTCTAATTGATTAATGCCTTTTTTCTCGATGCTCTTGATGTGGCGTGCCGTAATACGACGACCGCTTTCAACAAGTACTTCACCGTCTTCGCCTTTGATATCAAAAGCGGCAGTTTCACCACGTAAACGTGAAGGCACAAGTTCCATAAGAACTTTACCGTCAGTTACTTCAAACGCGGTAGTATCGAAGAACATATCTAAGATTTCTTCGCTAGAGTACTCAAGTGCACGTAAAATAATAGACGCCGGTAATTTACGACGACGGTCTATACGTACATATAAGTTATCTTTTGCATCAAATTCGAAGTCTAACCATGAACCACGGTAAGGTATAACGCGTGCGTTATATAATACTTTACCCGATGAATGGGTTTTACCGCGGTCGTTATCAAAGAATACACCAGGGCTACGGTGTAGCTGAGAAACGATAACACGCTCTGTACCATTGATTACAAAAGTACCGGTATCAGTCATGAGCGGAATTTCGCCCATGTAAACTTCTTGCTCTTTAATGTCTTTAACTGTGCCTGGAGCTTCTTTGTCCATAACTACAAGACGCAGTTTCACGCGAAGTGGAGCAGAATAAGTCACACCGCGAATTTGACATTCTTTTACATCGAATACTGGCTCACCAATACGATAACTTACGTATTGAAGCTCAGAATTTCCCGAGTAGCTTTTAATAGGGAACACAGAACGGAAGGCTGCTTCCAAACCATGATCGCCATCAGCGTCTGGGACTAAGAATTTTTTAAACGATTCTAACTGTGTCGACAGTAAGAAAGGTATATCCAAAACTTGTGGACGTTTACCAAAATCCTTACGGATACGTTTCTTTTCAGAATAAGAGTAAGCCATGGGGTTCCTCAGCTTGCTGATCTTTGACCCGACCTGTTCTTGTAAGAACAGACTTAACTGGCATCTATGCCAAGATTTACAACATTTAATTGTTGTTCTAATTAACTCCGCCTTAGCAACACTAGCAAACTATAAAGCGTTGAAAGTAAAGAGAAAATCAGATTTTATTTGAGCTACAGGAATACATAACTCTATAGCGCAAAAAGGCCGGTGATTAAATAATCACCAGCCCTTGCCTGATTACTCAGGCAGCGAACCTAGCGTGAGCTAGATTACTTAACCTCAACTTCAGCACCAGCTTCAGTAAGGTCTTTTTGAAGTGCTTCAGCTTCTTCTTTAGATACACCTTCTTTGATAGGTGCAGGAGCAGCTTCAACAAGAGCTTTCGCTTCTTTAAGGCCTAGGCCTGTTGCGCTACGTACAGCTTTGATTGCCGCAACCTTGTTAGCGCCAGCGCCAGTAAGGATTACGTCAAATTCAGTTTTCTCTTCAGCAGCTTCAGCAGCAGGACCTGCTACCATAGCAGCTGCAGCAGTTACGCCGAATTTTTCTTCCATTGCTTCAACAAGAGCAACAACGTCCATTACTGACATTTCAGCAATTGCGTCAAGGATTTGGTCTTTAGTTACAGACATTACAAATTTCCTAATAATTAACGGACTCTAGGTCCAAATAAATTTACACCGAAAGAGAGGTTAAACAGCTTAAAATTAAGCAGCTTGCTCTTCTTTCTGTACACGTACTGCTTCAATTGTTTTACACAATTTGCCAGCAGACGCTTCTTTCATAGCGCTCATTAAGCGTGCAACAGCTTCATCGTATGTAGGTAATGTAGCAAGCATTGCTGCGTCTACGATGTTACCTTCAAAAGCGGCCGTTTTAAGCTCAAATTTCTCATTCTTTTTCGCGAAATCTGAGAAGATACGCGCAGCAGCACCAGGGTGCTCTGATGAGAAAGCGATTAAGCTTGGACCAACTAACGAATCAGATAGACATTCAAATTCAGTACCTTCAACAGCACGTTTTGCTAGAGTGTTACGAACAACTTTCATCCATACACCAGCTTCACGAGCTTCTTTACGAAGGGCTGTAATTGCGCCTACTGCTACACCACGAGAATCTGCAACAACTGCAGAAAGAGCACCATTGGCTGCTTCGTTGACTTCAGCAACAATTGCTTTTTTGCCTTGAAGATTTAAAGCCATGGGTGTTACTCCTGGTTTAATGGGTCACCGACACTCGGCTTCCCTGTTTTACTCTTCCCTATCAACAAACTTGATAGAGATGCTTTTTACGGCGAGAGCCAGAAGAGATTAGGAAAAATCTATCTGGGGATTCACACCGTCTACGTAGGTAATATTAAGGCCGAAGCCGCCTACGGTCTTGGACGGAAGCCCAATTTATCGCATCACTCAAGAG
Organism: Pseudoalteromonas sp. GABNS16E; assembly: GCF_028598715.1. NCBI lineage: Bacteria > Pseudomonadati > Pseudomonadota > Gammaproteobacteria > Alteromonadales > Pseudoalteromonadaceae > Pseudoalteromonas > Pseudoalteromonas sp. GABNS16E. Next base: position 88,163 of record NZ_JAQREZ010000005.1, on the reverse strand, counting down.
CTTAGCGAAATTATGGACTTCAACCCGAATTCTTTACTTGTTAAATAATAAATTATTCAACAAAATAGCGCAAAATTATAGTACAAATTTCACGCCATGTAAACACCTATTAAGCTACAGAAGTGCTTAAAGTGTTTTGGTCAACAGCAACACCTGCGCCCATTGTTGTAGAGATGGTTACTTTCTTAACGTAAACACCTTTAGCTTGAGAAGGTTTAGCCTTCTTAAGCGCAACGATTAGAGCTTCAAGGTTTTGTTGAAGTTGCTCAGCAGTGAAATCAACCTTACCGATAGTAGTATGGATGATACCATTTTTGTCATTACGGTAACGTACTTGACCTGCTTTCGCATTTTTAACTGCTTCTGCAACGTTAGGTGTTACAGTACCAGTTTTAGGGTTAGGCATAAGACCACGTGGACCTAAGATTTGACCTAGTTGACCAACAACACGCATAGCGTCTGGTGATGCAACAACAACGTCAAAATCCATCTCGCCTTTCTTAACTAGTTCAGCAAGGTCTTCCATGCCTACTAATTCAGCACCGGCTTCTTTTGCAGCTTCTGCATTAGCGCCTTGAGTGAATACAGCAACACGAACATCACGGCCAGTACCGTTAGGTAGTACAGTTGCACCACGAACGTTCTGGTCAGATTTACGAGCGTCAATACCAAGGTTAACAGCAACGTCAACACTTTCTACGAATTTAGCTGTCGCTAACTCTTTTAAAAGAGCAACTGCTTCATTGATTTCGTAATCTTTAGTTACTTCCACTTTTTCGCGGATAGTACGCATACGTTTAGTTAATTTAGCCATTTCTTAGTCCTCTACGTTCAAGCCCATCGCACGCGCAGAACCTGCGATAGTGCGAACCGCAGCGTCCATATCAGCCGCTGTAAGGTCAGCTCGTTTTGTCTCAACGATCTCTTCAAGTTGAGCACGAGTTACTGTGCCTACTTTTTCAGTGTTAGGACGGCCTGAGCCTGATTTGATACCAGCAGCTTTCTTAAGTAAGTAAGCAGCAGGTGGCGTTTTCATATCGAACGTAAATGAACGGTCACCGTAAACAGAGATCACTACAGGAACTGGAGCGCCTTTTTCGATAGACTCTGTACGCGCGTTAAACGCTTTACAGAATTCCATGATGTTTACACCGTGTTGACCTAGTGCAGGACCTACTGGAGGACTAGGATTAGCCATACCAGCGGCAACTTGTAGCTTGATTAAAGCTTCAACTTTTTTAGCCATTATAAATACCTCATTTGGTGGGTCTTAGCCTTGTGCGCGCGAGGACGCGTACTCTAACGGCTTCCCAGTTTAAAAATTGGTTTCGTACTTTTTGCGAGCAAAAATAAATTTTTGCCTTAATACAAAAAGGCCGCTGATCATAAGTTAATCAGCGGCCTTTTTCAAGCTTCGTGCCAAAATTTAAGTAAATAATGGCGAAGCTTTTTTAATCAATTACTTATCTTGTTCAACTTGACCAAATTCAAGTTCAACCGGTGTAGAACGACCAAAAATAAGTACCGACACTTTCACGCGGCTCTTTTCGTAGTCAACTTCTTCAACAACACCGCTAAAGTCAGCAAATGGACCATCAGTAACACGCACAACTTCACCTGGCTCAAATAATGTAGCTGGTTTAGGTGCTTCAGCGTTTTCTTGAAGACGGTTAAGAATGCGTTCTGCTTCTTTAGAACTAATAGGCGCTGGGCGGTCAGAAGTACCACCAATAAAGCCCATTACACGTTCAGTGCTGTTCACTAAGTGCCAGCTTGCATCGTTCATGTCCATTTGTACTAGTACGTAACCTGGGAAGAATTTACGCTCAGATTTACGCTTTTGACCGGCGCGCATCTCAACAACTTCTTCTGTTGGTACTAATATTTCACCAAAGCTCTCTTCAAGACCTTCAATTTTAATGTGCTCTGATAACGTTTGCGCTACACGCTTTTCGTAACCAGAGAATGCTTGTACAACGTACCAGCGTAATTTAATTTCTTTGTTCTCATCCGACATGGGATCAGATCTCCAATCCAGTTAAAAAGCCTACAGCGCGGAATAAAATGCCATCTAATCCCCAAAGGATAAGCGCCATAATCACTGTTGCAACCATTACGATTAATGTCGTGTGGGTAGTTTCTTGACGCGTTGGCCAAACAACTTTACGTACTTCAATGCGTGCTTCTTTAGCAAATGCTAAAAAGTCACGGCCTTTAGCGGTTTGCGAGGCAATACCTAAACCTGCTGCTATAGCAATCACAACGCCAATTGCACGTAGTAATACAGACTGATCTGCAAACATGTGATTACCAACAACTGCGCCTGCAAGTAGCGCGATTGCTACTAACCACTTTACCGACTCCATCGCACTTGATGGTGTTTCTACATTCGTGCTCATAATATTATTACCTTAACTACAGACACAACAACCCTACACAACGGCAGGGTTAATCCATTAAAATCTAAACTTAAAAACAGACTTATTTAAACCGATTTTTAACCCCAGACTTACTCAACTTATGAGTAAAAATGGCAGGGGCGGAGAGATTCGAACTCCCAACCGTCGGTTTTGGAGACCGCTGTTCTACCAATTGGAACTACGCCCCTGCAAAGTGGATGCCTATTATACTTACGCAAATCATTAACACAAGCCTAAAAGATACCCACATAGGAAAATCTAATTAATTAATTCCATTATTGTTTCGCCTGCCAATCATTTACTCTCTTATATAAAGGCGTAGTGCTTAATTTAATGGTTATTTTTCTAATACTTTATATACATCACTTAGTAAGCTTGATGCGCCAAACCTAAATGTAGTGGCCTGTAAGTAGTCATCACCCATAATTGAGCGTGTCAGTGCTAAATACTCCTTTGCATCAGTAACGGTTTTAACTCCGCCTGCGGCTTTAAAACCAACAACCTTACCCGACTCTTTAATAGTGCTGAGCATCACGTTTGTTGCGTCAAGCGTTGCATTTACAGCCACTTTACCTGTGCTGGTTTTTACAAAATCAGCCCCGCCTTGAATAGCTAAGTTTGTAGCTTTAGTGATTAGCTCTGCAGTTTTAAGTTCGCCACTTTCTATAATTACTTTTAATTGCGCTTTTGTACCACAGGCTTTTTTACTTTGAGTTACATACTCCAGCACTTTGCTGTGCTCGCCAGCAATAAGTGCTTTATACGGGATCACTAAATCTATTTCATCCGCGCCGCGCTCAATTGCTATCAGTGTTTCGTTTATCACATCGCTCAGTGGCGCATCACCACTAGGAAAATTTGTAACCGTTGCTACTTTTACATGGTTAAGCTCACGCGCAGCCAGTGCTATTTTTGCATCATCTACAAAATCACTGTAAACGCATACTGCAGCAGGTGTGCCCAATTTAGGGTTAATACTATTTACAAGCTGCTGAATATCACTGGCCGTGTCTGAGGTGTTTAGGCTTGTTAAATCCATAAGCGATACAGCTAAGTGTGCATCGTTGTGTTGTTCAGTCATACGTGATCCCTTTAAGTAGGCGATAAATTAGGTTTAGCGCCATAGTAACAAATTAACGTAATCTCGCTATAGCTCATAACCAAACACTATAAGCACATTATTTTGCGTGTAATGCGCGTTAATCCCCTATAGATTAAGGCTTAAACCTAAAACAACCACCCATTATAACTTTTGGTTATATAAACTTGGTTTTAATTATTTTTTACTTACTAGTGCGCGCTATATTCTGCCACCTGCTCACTAGCGTTTTATTTTAGATTTTACTTAGAGGTGTTAACCACGTGCAGTATTTACCTATCTTTACCAAACTCGACAACAAACCTGTGCTGGTTGTTGGCGGTGGAGAGGTCGCATTACGCAAATGTCGCGCGTTTTTAAAAGCCCGCGCAAATGTAACCTTAGTGGCACCTTGGTTTTGTGATGAACTAAAAGAACATGCACAAAACAATGAAGTAACGCTTATTGATGCCTATTTTGATGAGTCGCACCTTGATGGCAAAATGCTGGTTATAGCAGCCACAGACTTAGACGAAGTAAACAACAATGTATTTGAGCTAGCTAACGCACGCAATGTATTTGTAAATGTGGTTGATGACCAACCTAAATGTACGTTTATATTCCCATCAATTGTAGATCGTGACCCAATAACCATTGCTATTTCAAGTGCAGGCACCGCGCCAGTACTTGCTCGGCGACTACGTGAAAAGCTCGAAACGTTAATCCCACAACACATTGGCCCACTGGCTACTTTAGTTGGCAGTTTTAGAGATAAAGTGAAACAGCGCTTTAAGCACTTTGCCGATCGCCGCCAATTTTGGGAAGGCGTGTTTGATTCATCAGTCGTAAGCAAAGTGCAAACAGGTAATACCGATGCAGCACAAGCACAACTAGAGCAAATGCTTGATGCCAAAGCCGAGCCAGAAGGCGAAGTGTATGTAGTGGGTGCAGGCCCAGGCGACCCTGAGCTTTTAACACTTAAAGCATTGCAGTTAATGCAGCAAGCCGATGTCGTGGTATACGACTATTTAGTGTCTGATGAAATTATAGAATTAGTACGCCGTGATGCCGATTTAGTTTGCGTAGGTAAGCGTATGGGCGATCACAGTGTAGCGCAAGAAGATACCAACCAAATGCTGGTTGATTTTGCCAAGCAAGGCAAAAAAGTATGCCGCATTAAAGGCGGCGACCCTTTTATTTACGGCCGTGGTGGCGAAGAAGTACAAGTACTGGCTGCCAATAACGTTAATTATCAAATAGTACCGGGTATAACTGCCGCCGCTGGTTGTAGCGCGTATGCGGGTATTCCGCTTACTCACCGCGACCACGCACAAGCCATCCAGTTTGTAACAGGGCATTGTAAAAAAGATGGCCAAGAACTCGATTGGCAATCGCTTGCTAAAGCGCATCAAACTTTAGCTATTTATATGGGCGTTATTAAATCGCCACATATACAGGCTCAGCTTTTAAAACATGGCCGCAGCGCTAATACGCCAGTTGCCATAATCGAAAACGGCACGCGTAAAAACCAGCGTGTTGTTACAGGGCAATTAGGTGAGCTTGCAGATTTAATAGAGCGCAACAGTGTGGTATCGCCAGCATTACTTATTATTGGCGAAGTAGCCGCCCTGCACTCGCAGCTTGCATGGTTTGGACAAAACGAGCAAACCAGTAGCTTTGCTCAGCCGCTGACCGGCGTATCAAATACATAATTATATTTTACTTAATCACTTTTAATCATTTTAGTAGGACGACTAACAATGGCTTTAACTCACCTTCAGCAACTTGAAGCTGAAAGTATCAAAATCATGCGCGAAGTCGCCGCTGAGTTTGAGAACCCAGTAATGCTTTACTCAATTGGTAAAGATTCGTCGGTACTTTTGCACTTAGCGCGTAAAGCATTTTACCCTGCAAAAATTCCGTTTCCGTTATTACACGTAGACACCAACTGGAAGTTTCGTGAAATGATTGAGTTTCGCGATCGCCTTGCAAAAGAATACGGTTTTGACCTGCTGGTACACAAAAACCCAGAAGGCATGGCAATGGGTATTAGCCCGTTTGAGCATGGCTCGGGTAAACATACCGACATCATGAAAACCCAAGGCTTAAAGCAAGCGCTAGATAAATACGGCTTTGATGCTGCATTTGGTGGCGCACGCCGCGATGAAGAAAAGTCTCGCGCTAAAGAGCGTGTTTACTCGTTCCGCGATAAACACCACCGTTGGGACCCTAAAAATCAACGCCCAGAACTTTGGAACACCTACAACAGCCAAGTTAACCCAGGTGAGAGCATTCGTGTATTCCCACTGTCTAACTGGACTGAGCTTGATATTTGGCAATACATTTACCAAGAAAACATTGAAATGGTTCCGCTTTATTTAGCGAAAGAGCGCCCAGTAGTAGAGCGCGACGGCACCTTAATTATGGTCGACGATGAGCGCATGCCACTTGCTGAGGGCGAAGTACCACAAATGAAGTCGGTACGTTTTCGTACTTTAGGCTGTTACCCACTTACCGGGGCAGTTGAATCTACAGCCAGTAACCTAACAGAAATTATTGAAGAAATGCTGCTATCTACGTCATCTGAACGTGAAGGCCGTGTAATAGATCACGACTCAGCAGGCTCAATGGAGAAGAAAAAACGTGAGGGGTATTTCTAATGTCTACCAATACTAACGACACCATTAACGAAGTAAAAGAGATTGGCATAGACGCCTACCTAGCACGCCAACAAGATAAAAGCTTATTGCGTATGCTTACCTGTGGCAGCGTAGATGACGGTAAATCAACACTGATTGGCCGCCTACTGCACGACAGCCACCAAATTTATGAAGATCAGCTAGCAGCTCTTCATAAAGATAACGAAAAAGTAGGTAACGCAGGCGAAGAGCTAGACTTAGCGCTACTAGTAGATGGCCTACAAGCTGAGCGCGAGCAAGGCATTACTATTGATGTAGCGTACCGTTATTTTTCAACGGCTAAGCGTAAATTTATTATTGCCGACACCCCAGGGCACGAGCAATACACACGCAACATGGTAACAGGCGCATCAACAAGCGATGTAGCCATTATTTTGGTTGATGCTCGCTACGGTGTGCAAGTACAAACTAAGCGACATAGCTTTATTTGTGACTCGCTAGGTATTAAACAGTTTGTGGTCGCAATTAATAAAATGGATATCGTTGATTTTGACGAAACCGTTTATGAAAAAATCAAAGCCGACTACCTTAAATTTGCTGAGCAACTTAACGTATCAAACATTAAGTTTGTGCCTATGTCGGCGCTTAAAGGCGACAACGTAGTAACCCGCTCTGCTCATACGCCTTATTACACCGACAAGCCATTGCTTGAGCTTTTAGAAGACTCACCAGCGGCAGAAACCGATACCGGCTTTGAAGCACGCTTACCTGTGCAATATGTAGTGCGCCCTAACTTAAACTTCCGTGGTTTTCAGGGCACATTGGCATCAGGTAAATTACAAGTTGGCGATGCAATAAAAGTATTACCGTCGGGTAAAACATCAAGTATTAAAGAAATTGTGACCTTTAATGGCAACCTAGATCACGCAGAGGCCGGCCAAGCAATTACCGTTACCCTCAATAGCGAAATTGATATTAGCCGCGGCGATGTTATTGTGCCGCAAAGCTCAAGTGCAACGGTTACTAACCTTATACAAGCTAAACTTGTGTGGATGCACGAAGAGCCGCTGGTACTAGGTAAAAGCTACAACATTAAACTAGGTAGCAAAAATACATCAGCCGTGGTTAAAAAGATTGACCACACTATTGATGTAAATACCCTAGAGCACGGCACAGCCGATTCACTTCAGCTAAACGAAATTGCCATTGTCACGCTTGAACTAAGCGAAACAATATTAGCTGACGAGTATCACAACAACCACGAAACTGGCTCATTTATCCTTATCGACCGTTTATCTAACTTAACGGTTGCCGCAGGTATGATTGAGCAAGTACTAAAAAGCGAAAAACAAAACAGCGATTTCAGCGACTTTGAAATTGAGTTTAATAGCTTAGTACGCAAGCACTTCCCACATTGGCAAGCGCTTGATATTTCAAAACTGTAAGTATAAAAATGTCTGTTAGGAATATAAAAGCATGGTAGAGCAGCTCGTTTTAACAGGCATTATGTTTACCTTAGTTGGGTGCCTTTTTGGCACCCGCATTAATCCAGCATGGTTATTTGTAAGTGCTATTGGTACGGGTTATTTAACAGGCCTGATTGACCTTGAAAGCATGTTAGTAAACTACGCAAACCCGTCGCTCATTACCCTAGTATTATTAGTGCTGGTTTCAATCGCTATTGAAAAAACCACACTCATACAACAGCTTTCCCAATCGTTATCTAAAGGGAGCTTAGTAAAGTCGGTAACAAAGCTTGGTTTATCAACCGCGTTTTTATCGTCATTTACTAACAATACCGCGGTTGTGGCATCGCTTATCACCGCCATAAAAGACAACCCAAATCATTCACCCTCAAAGCTACTATTACCACTGTCGTACACCGCTATATTAGGTGGCACCATTACACTTATTGGTACATCAACCAATTTAATAGTGAACGGTTTTGCCGTAGACGCAGGTATGGCGCCACTGGGCTTTTTTGATTTTACCTTAGTGGGCATTGGCGCATTAAGTGTGGGCCTCATTACTATTTTAGTGATGCTCAAATACCTGCCCGACAACGGCAAAAACACACAAGAGGTTATTCCCTTTTACTTAGAGGGAAAAGTGCAGGCAGACTCTAAACTTATTGGCCGCACTGTTGAAGAAAACGGCCTACGCGATTTAAAAGATTTATTTCTCGCCGAAATTATTCGTGGCGATGAGCGAATATACGCAGTAACGCCTCAGCAAATTATTAGACAAAACGACGTACTACTGTTTGTCGGCGATATTAAATCGGTACCCTTATTAAGACGCTTTGACGGATTAAAAGTGGTGCACGACAACCACGAAAAAGACATAGAACACTTAGTTGAAGTGGTTGTAAGCCAATCATCAAAGTTTATTTGCAAAACCGTAAAAGAGGCCCGTTTTAGAGAGCAGTTTCATGCCGCTGTTATTGCCATTCGCCGAGGGCACGACCGCTTACAAGGCGGCCTTGGGCAAGTGCAATTGCAAGCCGGCGACTCCTTAATACTCGCCCCAGGTAAAAACTTTTACTCTTTACCTAATTTAAACCGCGAATTTGTGTATATATCGGGGTTTGATTTACAAACACATCTAAAACCTAAACAATCTAATATTGTATTGGCAGGCTTTGCCGCCGTGTTAGGGTTGAGCATTGTAGGTATAGTTCCTTTAGTCAAAGGCCTGCTGGTGTTACTCATTGGCTTATTGCTTAGCGGTACAGTTAAACTGAGCGAAGTAAAACGTCGCTTTCCCATTGAGCTACTCGCCGTTGTAGGCAGTGCCATAGGCCTTGCTAAATTAATGATAGAAACCGGGCTTGCCGGGCAAATATCAGATGCCCTATTTATGGTACTAGGTGATTTTGGCCCTTATGGCGCGTTTATCGCCATATTTTTAATGACCGTATTATTCACCGAGCTTATTACTAATAATGCAGCAGCAGCGCTTTCATTTCCTGTGGCTTACTCGCTAGCAGTGGGTTTTAATGTAGACCCACTCCCCTTTATTATGGCGGTAGCGTTTGGTGCATCTGCCAGTTTTATATCGCCATTTGGGTATCAAACAAACCTTATGGTTTACAGCGCGGGTAACTACCGCTTAAAAGATTACATAACAATGGGCTTGCCCCTTTCTATTATTTATTCAATCACAGTATTAACCTTGATCCCGCTCGTATTTCCTTTTTAATACGGGCGCTTACAGTACAAGAGACACACCACTATGGATGAAAATATTGTTTGGCATAACTACGCAACCACAAAAGCACAGCGTAGTGAGCAAAAAAAGCATAAACCGGCCATTTTATGGTTTACCGGTTTTTCTGGCTCTGGCAAAAGCACCGTAGCCAACGCACTAGAAGCTGCGCTTAACCAGCAAGGTGCGCACACTTACCTGCTTGATGGCGATAACGTACGTCACGGCTTATGTAAAGACCTTGGCTTTAGCGACGAAGACCGCATCGAAAACATACGCCGCGTTGGCGAAACCGCCAAACTAATGACCGATGCCGGCCTATTAGTGCTTACCGCGTTTATCTCGCCATTTAGAGCAGAGCGCGACATGGTGCGCAGCCTAGTCGATGACGGCGAGTTTATTGAAGTATTTATAGATACCCCGCTTGATGTATGCGAAAGCCGCGACCCTAAAGGCTTATACAAAAAAGCCCGCGCAGGTGAGATTAAACACTTTACCGGTATCGACTCAAGCTACGAAGTACCCAACAACCCAGAAATAATTTTAGATACCAGTAAAAACACCCTAGACCAATCGGTTACACAACTGATAACGTATCTAAAACAAAAGCATATTATAGGTTAACCCCAATGAACCAAACCGAGCTACTAGAAGAAACCCTCATCCTTGCCCGCAAAGCAGGCCAAGCCATAATGGGGATTTACGAAAAGGACTTTAACGTTGAATACAAAGCCGATGAAAGCCCAGTAACCGACGCCGACTTAGCAGCTCATAAAGTCATTGTGACAGGGCTAAAACAGCTCACGCCCGACACACCTATACTTAGCGAAGAAAGCGCTGATATAAGCTGGGACATTCGTCAAACATGGAAAAGCTACTGGTTAGTAGACCCAATCGACGGCACTAAAGAGTTTATTAAAAAGAACGGCGAATTTACCGTAAATATAGCCCTAATCGAAAACGGCAAACCTGTGCTTGCTGTCGTTGATGCGCCCGCGCTTGGCGTATCGTACTTAGCCAGTAACGACATTGGCGCGTTTAAAGACAAAGGCGATGAGCGCATTGAGCTTAAAGTAACCACCAAACCTAATAAAGGGTTAATCCGCGTGGTTGGCAGCCGCTCACACCCATCACCCGATTTAGCCGAGTTTGTAAAACGCTTTGACGACGTTGAAATGGTCTCAAAAGGAAGCTCACTAAAATTATGTTTAGTGGCTGAGGGCAGCGCCGATATTTACCCGCGCTTAGGCCCAACCTGTGAGTGGGATACGGGTGCCGGCCATGCTATTGCTGAAATAGCCGGCGCTAAAGTAACTAAGCTCGATGGCAGCCCGCTTATTTATAACACCAAAGATGAGTATTTGAATCCGTATTTTGTAGTGAGTGCGGTGGAAGAATAAAAGCTAAGAGCTTCGAGCTGTTAGCCACGAGCAGCTCAATGTAAACCTAAACACCGTAGGTTGGGTTGAGTGGAACGAAACCCAACTTATTGCACTTCATATCAATTAAAGATTTTTGAATAAGCAAGTTTAAGAAATAAATCCGCCTCTTGGCTTTACCGCTCGAATGACACTATGGGCGTGTTGGGTTTCGCTTCGCTCTACCCAACCTACAACTGTGCTGGTTGAGGTATTTGTTTATTTTTACAGCGCTGTTTCGTATTCATGACACTTTTGGTGCAACGGCGTCTAATTAATTAGTCTACAAAACCCCTCAAAACATGAAAGTTTTAGCTAAAAACTATATTCTTGCGCGCGATTATTATTTAAATAATGGATGAGCACACACATGACACCATCACAAGATGCAACGCTTTCAAATGCATCAACAACAGGTGAACACACACCTACTTCTAAATGGAATCTGCACGATACGCAGTGGACGTTAAGCCTTTTTGGTACCGCCGTTGGCGCGGGTATTTTATTTTTACCTATTAACATTGGTATAGGTGGTTTTTGGCCGCTTATTATTATGGCGTGTTTAGCCTTTCCAATGACCTTTTTAGCACACCGTGGCTTAGCCCGCTTTGTGTTGTCGTCTAAAAATAAAGATTCAGATTTTACTGATGTTGTTGAAGAGCACTTTGGTGTAACAGCGGGCAGGTTAATCTCTTTATTATACTTTTTATCTATATTCCCCATTTTGCTTATTTACGGCGTAGGCTTAACCAATACCGTTGACAGCTTTATGGTTAACCAAATGGGCCTTGAGTCACCTTCTCGCGTGTTACTTTCGGGTGTATTGGTTGCCGGTATGATTAGTCTAATGATGGGCGGCGAGCGCTTAATGCTGCGCGCGTTCGCTATTTTGGTTTACCCATTAGTAGGTATTTTATTTTGCTTATCGCTCTATTTAATCCCTAGCTGGCAAATGCCTGATATGAGCTTTCCTGAGGCGGGCAGCTTTACTAAAACGCTGTGGTTATCTATTCCTATTATTGTGTTTTCGTTTAGCCATGCGGCGGCTATTTCAAGCTTTGTGAACGTGCAGCGTGGGCATTATGGCAATCAGGCCACTAATAAGGCTGAGGCTATTTTAAAGCGCACTAGCTTACTGCTTATTGTATTTGTACTGCTGTTTGTATTTTCGTGCGTGCTTTCGCTTACTAGCGAGCAAATGGCTGCTGCTAAAGCGGCTAACGTATCTATTTTATCTTACCTTGCTAATATCACCAGTAACTCGTATATCGCGACCCTTGGGCCGCTGGTTGCCTTTATTGCGATTACGTCATCGTTTTTAGGGCACTTTTTAGGTGCACGCGAAAGCTTTACCGGTTTGGTGACTAAGCAAACAAGCTTAAGTGCAAAAGTAGCCGACAAAATTGGCGTACTCATTATGTTTTTTGCTATTTGGTTTTGCGCGGTTAAAAACCCAAGCATTTTAGACATGATGGATCAGCTATCTGGCCCTATCATTGCGATGATTTTATTTATTATGCCAATGATTGCCGTATACAAAGTGCCTGCGCTGAGTAAATACCGCAACCGCGTAAGCACATTGTTTGTTCTAGCTGTGGGCTCACTGGCCGTATGCGCGCTTATTTACAGCATGCTTAATTAAGCGAATTGCTATTAATACCCCCATAAAAAATGGCGCTCACTGAGCGCCATTTTTAATACAACTAAATTGCTTTTAAACTAATTTATTCTGCGTCTGGTAGGTTACGACCGTAGAATATTTCCTGCATTTCGCGGGTTAGTTTAGAGCGAATTTCTTCTTCTTCCTCATCCGACAGCTCATCAGTAGATAGGCCGAACAGGTAAGTGTTTAAGTCGGTTTCTTTTAACATCATTTTGGTGTGGAACAGGTTTTCTTGATACACGTTCACGTCCATCATTTGGTACGCTTCTTTGGTATCTTCTGTCATGAAGTTTTGAATCGAGTTAATTGCATGGTCAATGTAGTGTTTAACCCCGTTTACGTCGCGGGTAAAACCACGTACGCGGTAATCAATAGTTACTACGTCTGACTCAAGGCTATGAATTAAGAAGTTTAACGCTTTAAGTGGCGAAATAATGCCACAGGTAGATACTTCAATATCAGCACGGAATGTACAAATACCATCATCAGGGTGCGCTTCTGGGTAGGTATGTACACAAATGTGGCTTTTATCTAGGTGCGCAACAACAGAATCTGGTAATGGGCCTGGCGCTTCGTCAGCATCGTAATTTTGCTGCTCTTCTACCGGCTCTTCCGAAACCAAAATAGTCACACTTGCGCCTTGTGGTTCATAATCTTGGCGCGCCACATTTAAAATGTTAGCACCAATAATATCAACAACATCACCTAGTATGTCGGTTAGTCTATCTGCACTGTACTGCTCGTCGATATATTCAATATATTCTTTACGTTGTTGCTCGGTCTTTGCGTAGCAAATGTCGTAAATACTAAAGCTTAAACTTTTGGTTAAATTATTAAAGCCATGAAGTTTAAGTTTATCGAAGGGTTTGTTCATGATAAACCAACCTATAAATTAGTGAAATCTGCACCTGCAGAATGAAAAGTTCGCGGATTTTATACGAATTTTCCTCACGGAAAAAGCGTTATTTTACCTGTTCTTGCACAACTTCGTGGCTATGGGTAATTTCTACTGTTTTATCAAGCATTAAAGCAACAGAACAATACTTTTCAGCAGAGAGCGAAACCGCACGCGCAAGGTGTTTTTCCGAGACATTATTGCCTGTAACAACAAAGTGTAAATTAATTTTAGTAAATACACGAGGCGCTGTTTCGGCGCGCTCTGAGCTTAGTTGTACTTGCACATCAGAAAAATCTTGTTTGGCTTTTTTTAAAATACTTACAACATCTACCGACGAGCAACAACCTACCGACATAAGTACCATTTCCATTGGACTTGGTGCAGCGCTGTCGCTGCCAGCATCAAAAACCACATTGTGATTAGAATTAGAACGGCCAATAAAGGTGTCACCTTCAACCCATTTTACATTTGCTTGCATGTGTTTATCTCTAAAAAAATTTTGTTGATTGTATAACAATCTGCAACGATACGTGAGCGCTGAGATTAAATTTAGTGGTGTTATTAATAAGGCGAGAAGTAATAGGAGCGCAGTTATTAGGTCATACTGCGCTGTGTTAACGGGTAACGTTAAGAGGTTTGTGTTACCGCGTTATCAAATAAGTTTTTAATAAGCCCAGCAAACTCATCTATAAATGCGTGTTGTTCAACCGTAACAGGTTGTGAGGTTATGCTGCTTAGTACTTCTTGTAAGTCGTAAACAATACCGTCTACCTCGCGCACTATTTGGCTGCGTTGTTCGGTATTAAGATTGGTATGTTGTTCACAAATTAGCATAACGTTATGCGCTATTACGTCTTCTATGAGTTCCATAACGGTAGGGGCACCGGGTTTGATTTCGCCTGGCTTCTCAAATAACGCTAAATTTTGAGTTAGATACATGATCAAGTCATCGTACCCTTGCCTGTCTAAAACCATTGTGATTTTCACCTTTGAATAACTAATTGCATAGATTTAAGCAGAAAGCGCCACTAATTACTAGCTTTGCGCGATACCAATACAAAAAAAGCAGCCTAAGCTGCTTTTCTCATTCTTTATAACTACAAATAGAACAGTAATTAATCTATTTTTAAGCCTGGGCTTAGTGTTGCTGGCATCGTCACTTTTTCAAGTTCTACCGAAGCAACAGGGTATGCACAGTAGTCGGCTGCATAATATGCGCTTGCTCTGTGATTTCCTGATGCGCCAATACCACCAAATGGGGCTGCACTTGACGCGCCTGTAATTGGGCGGTTCCAGTTAACAATACCGGCACGAATACGACGTAAAAAGTGATTGTAGTCGGCTTCGCTGTCGCTTAATAAACCTGCTGATAAACCAAAGCTGGTATCGTTTGCTTTATCAATTGCGTGGTCAAAGTCATCAAAGCGGAACACTTTTAATAATGGGCCAAAGTGCTCTTCATCTGGGAAGTCGCTAATCGCTGAGCACTCAATAATACCCGGTGTTACAAAACCTGTATTGGCTGTGTGCTCAAGCTCTACTAGCACTTCACCGCCAAGCTCAACCAGCTCGTTTTGTGCTTTTACCATGCCTGCTGCAGCCGCAGATGAGATCATAGAGCCCATAAATGGCTGATCTTCATCATCGTAGTTGCCTACTTTAATGGCTTTAGTTGCAGTGATAAGGCGCGCTAAAATATCATCGCCTTGTTCGCCTTTAGGTAAAAATACTTTACGTGCACACGTACAACGTTGGCCGCTTGAAATAAACGCCGATTGAATAATATCATGTACCGCGGCTTTAGTATCTGCCACATTTTTAATAATCAGAGGGTTATTGCCACCCATTTCAAGCGCTAAAATTTTACCCGGCTGACCCGCAAACTGCTCATGTAAAATATGACCAGTACGCGAAGAACCTGTAAAGAATAAACCATCTATGCCTTTATGCGCAGCAAGGGCTTTACCTGTTTCTACTTCACCTTGAACAAGGTTAATTACACCGGCAGGTAAACCGGCTTTTCCCCATAGTTTAAGCGTAAGCTCAGCAACCATTGGCGTAAGCTCTGATGGCTTAAATACCACGGTGTTACCGGCTAAAAGCGCTGGCACAATGTGGCCATTAGGTAAGTGTCCAGGGAAGTTATATGGGCCAAATACGGCAACTACACCATGTGGTTTATGACGGATCATCGCACGCCCTACCGGCATAGCGTTTTCAACGTCGCCAGTGCGCTCTAAAAATGCTTTTTCAGAAATGGCAATTTTACCTACCATTGCGCCCGCTTCTGTACGCGTTTCCCACAGTGGCTTACCGGTTTCTTGGGCAATCGCAACAGCAAGCTCTTCGCTGTGCTCTTTAAGTGTTGCAGCAAAGGTTTTAACTATCTCTAGGCGCTCGTTAAAGCTTTTATCTGCCCAGCTGTAAAATGCTTCGCGCGCCGAATTTACCGCGCTATCTACTTGCTCTGTAGTCGCTGAAGATGCCTGCCAAATAACGTCGTTATTTGCAGGGTTTACTGAATTAAATGCGTTGCCTTGGCCTTGTGACCACTGACCATTAATAAATTGTGCAGGATGAGTCATTATACTTTCTCCTTAATTAAACTGGGGTTGCGCTTACGGTGTCGCCCGATTGTAGCTGTAGGGCATCGGCTATTTGTTGCGATAAAATAAGGCTGCTTGCACGCTCATCAAAGCTAAGCGCTGCAACCGTTGCACGGTAATCTTCTAACTTGCCGTTAGCAAGCAGTACCATGGTATCGCCCGATGCTTCGCCTATTTCTACTTTAAAGTCTTTTGCATTACGAATAGTGGCAATGTTGTCTACTTTTGCTTCTACTGTGGGGCCCGCATCAAAAATATCGACGTAACCGTTGAAGGTAAATCCTTCATTTTTTAATAGCTCAATAGCTGGGCGTGTGTTGTCGTGTACTTTACCAATCACCGCTTGAGCGTCTTTGCTAAGCAAGTTTACGTAAATTGGGTACTTTGGCATTAGTTCAGCAATAAACACTTTTTGGCCTATACCTGTTAGGTAATCGGCGGTAGGAAAGTCCATTGAGAAAAAGTGCTCTTCTAGCCATTGCCAAAACGGGCTGCTGCCGTTTTTGTCAGACACGCCGCGCATTTCTGCTATTACTGTTTGTGCAAAACGCTGCTCATGTTGCTTTATAAACATAAAGCGCGCTTTTGAAAGAAGTTTACCGTTACAGTTTTTACGATAGCCATCTTTCAAAAATAAGGTACATAGTTCTGTCGCGCCGGTGTAGTCGTTACATAGGGTTAAAATATCAACCGCTTTGTATACATCTAACGTGCGTGATGAGTGAATTACTTTACTTAAGTGGTAATGATAAAACGCATCATCAAGCCCTACTGCAGCTTCAATAGCTGAAGTACCGACTACTTCACCGGTTTCGGTATCTTCAAGAACAAACAGGTAGCCTTCGTCACCAGGTTGTGACGTTTGTTTAGCAAATGAACTTACAGAATGGTCAATTTTCTTTTGCAGTAACTCTTCGTTTAACGGCAAAGATGTAAAACCATGGCCCGATTCGTGGGCAATTTTTAATAACGCTGCGTAATCATTTTGCTGGATTGGGCGAAGGATCATCATGAGTCCGCTTGCTCCCTTATCAATAACGGTAAATAGAATATGCAGGGCAAGCAGGCTTGCCCTTAATAAGGTGGTTTAACGCGCTTAAGCGTTTACTACGCTTGCTACTGCTTTTTCAAAACGCGCCATACCTTCGCGAATATCCGCTTCGGTGATTACTAACGATGGCGTAAAGCGTACTACATCAGCACCCGCTACAAGCGACATAAGCCCTTGCTCGGTAGCTGCTACTAAAAACTCTTTAGCACGGCCTTTGTATTGCTCGTTAACGGCTGCACCAATTAATAAACCTTGGCCACGAATTTCGCTAAATACGTTGTATTTTTCGTTTACCGCGTTAAGAAGCTCGTTAAATAATGCTGCTTTTTCTTTTACGCCCGCCAGTACTTCAGGGGTATTTACAGTATCAAATGCAGCTTCAGCTACTGCACACGCCAGTGGGTTACCACCGTAAGTAGAACCATGAGTCCCTACTTTTAAGTGCTGTGCAATTTCAGTAGTAGTTAGCATAGCGCCAATAGGGAAACCGCCGCCAAGTGCTTTAGCTGACGTTAAAATATCAGGCACTACGTTTAAACCTTGGTATGCGTATAGCTCACCAGTACGGCCAACACCTGTTTGTACTTCATCAAAAATAAGCAGTGCATTGTGTTTAGTACATAGCTCACGAACGCCTTGTGCAAATTCGTCAGTTGGCGAAATAATACCGCCCTCACCTTGCAGTGGCTCCATCATTACGGCACATGTTTTGTCGCTAATTAGCGCTTCAAATGCAGCTAGGTCATTGTAATCACAATGTACGATGTCGCCTGGCTTAGGACCAAAACCATCTGAGTATGCAGCTTGCCCGCCTACGGTTACGGTAAAGAACGTACGACCGTGAAAGCCTTTGTTAAATGAGATAATTTGTGATTTTTCAGCACCAAATTTATCAAGTGCAAAACGGCGTGCTAATTTAAGTGCTGCTTCGTTTGCTTCTGCGCCTGAGTTTGCAAAGTAAACTTTTTCAGCAAAGGTCGCATCGACCATTTTTTTAGCTAAACGCAGCGCAGGTTCGTTAGTCATTACGTTTGATAGGTGCCAAATTTTTTCGCCTTGCTCTTTTAATGCACCTACTAATGCAGGATGGCAATGG
This sequence comes from Pseudoalteromonas sp. GABNS16E, assembly GCF_028598715.1. NCBI lineage: Bacteria > Pseudomonadati > Pseudomonadota > Gammaproteobacteria > Alteromonadales > Pseudoalteromonadaceae > Pseudoalteromonas > Pseudoalteromonas sp. GABNS16E. The sequence continues at coordinate 70,087 of NZ_JAQREZ010000005.1, read as the reverse complement.
CCAAGACAGTTAACAGCAATACCACCGGCAAAGTCGATAAATTCTTTACCTTGTTGATCCCATACGCGAGAGCCTTCGCCTCGAACAGGAATAACGCTTGAAGGCGCGTAGTTAGGAACCATTACGTGATCAAATAATTCGCGATTGACTGTCATTTTTTTTCCTCTTAATTGTGAGCAACACAAAACATCAAAATAGGTGTTTGGTTATAAATGTAACCAAGATATTTACGCACTAAATAGCAAAAGGTTGAGCGTAAAACTGCCTTGTGGTTCAATTTTCAGGCGCTCATTATTTCAGATATTTGTGGTGCTGTCTCGTTAAAAACTTTCATGCAGGCCTTTAAAATAAAGGCCTTGGGATATTATTTCATAGATAGTGAATAACTATCTGCATAGAAAATAAATGCCATTTTTTAATACTTATGCGCCTGCGCAGTGAGTCGCGCCTTACATTAAGTGCTTAAAGCGAGGTGTGCTTGGGGAGATGTTAATGAATGAATAGTCGCAAAAAAAATTAACAAAAAATTCAATAGTTAATGAAAATTTGCTGCCACCAGCGACAAATTACCGATATAAGGACCAGCGAGTAAGCTGCTTTTTAGTCAATTTGAATAGCAAGGTTGGTAAAATTGCTTGTTTCGAGGGCTTTTAGCTCACTTTTAGTGAATTGATGATACGAAAACCATGCCTGCACTTCATCTTGTTCAATAAGTTGGTGCTGTTTTAGATTTAAATACTGCGAATAGCATCGCGCTTTAAGCATGACTTCACTCATAGGGAAAACATCACTACTTTGCTCAATGCCGTGAACAAGTTGCGCCATAACATGATTAAACGGCAAAAACTTAAAAGCCATTTTTCGAATAACTTTAGCACTTAACTCAAGCGACTTATTACTTAACAACGTGGTTAAAAATAAGGGATCTGGCTTTAGCTCCATCAATGCCGTGTGTAAATTTTTTTGCTGTGCTTCGCGTGCTATTTGCACTTTGCGTTGCCATACCTGTTCAAAGGTTTTTAAGTACAAGCGTACTAAGGCAATACGCCCAACATCTATAAGCATGCCCAGTGTAAACGCATGTACGGGGTTTACATCGTTAAGCTCTGCAATTTTTTGCGCCGCAATTGCATTGGCCATGGCGGCATCGCGCAAGCGGCGTTTTAATAATGGAAATGGCTCTGTGCTGTGTGGCATCCAATGGCGCATAGCAAAAGTAGGAATTACCAATTGTAAGTTATCAAGGCCAATATAGCGCAGTGCAAGTGCGGGGCTGTCTACTTTAACTGAGGTACTTTTGCTGCGCTGCTTTCGGTAGTAAGGCAGGTTTACCAATGACACTAATTCGCGGCCAAGCCAACTAGAATCATTTACCAATGGCTCTAAACGCCCAACACTTGCCGACTTAACCGCCAGTATATCTAGCATGGTAGCAACGTTATCTTCTATGCCTATGGTGTTTTGAATAACAGCATCCATATCTTCTAATTGCTTAAATATGGCTGTTTCTATTACTTTATGAAGTTGTTTGCTCGCTTGTGCTCGGTACTTATGATGCGCGGTGCTACTTTGCTGGCGTTTATGCTGTGCGGCAACTTCTACTTCTAATAACGTGCGTTGCTTCATTGGTTCGCCATAATCAATTTCCAGCGTATGAATAAAGCCAATTTGTTGATGTGCAAAACTATGGCCAAGCAGCAAGTCGTGAGCACGCTGGTCAAGCATTGAGGCTATTCGCTTTTGCGACGCAAGTTCAGTCATAAAGTCCATTCAGTATAAGTATTACCATTCGGTGGTTACTGTAAGGTTAGAAGCGAGATAAAAAGTTAGCAAGCAATTCGAGCCCTTGAGTTGTTAAAATAGCCTCGGGATGAAATTGCACGCCTTCAAGAGCAAGCTCTGTGTGAAGTAGCCCCATAATTTCGTCAAACTCACCTTGCTCGGTTTGGCTCCATGCGGTAATGGCTAATTCACTCGGTAAACTGTGTTTTTCGACCACCAGCGAGTGATAACGACACACAGTAAGCGGGTTTTCTAAACCGGTAAATACCCCCTTATTATTATGAACAATAGGTGAGGTTTTACCATGCATGACTTGCTTAGCACGTATAACCTTGCCCCCTAGCGCTTGCGCTATAGTTTGATGCCCTAAGCAAATACCCAAAATAGGGTAAATGCCTTTTAGCTGCTCAACGACATTGAGTGACACACCCGCTTCGTTTGGCGTACAAGGACCCGGAGAAATAACAATATGCTTGGGGTTAAGTTGCTTAATTTGCGCAACAGATATTTCGTCATTACGCTTTACCAGCACCTCTTGGTTTAAGCGCTGAAAATATTGTACTAGGTTATAAGTAAACGAATCGTAGTTGTCGATCATCAACAGCATTACACAACGACCTTATTTAATAATGTAGTGCTCTTTGCTCACATGTGCGGCTTGTAAAATGAGCGATAGAAGCTTTTATAAGGCCATTCTATCACTAATAATTACCCAACATACATTAGCAAAACGCCTTAAAAACTTACGCCTTTAGCTAAAAATTCTTCAAATTCGTTTGCTGGTATTGGCCGGCTTAACAAGTACCCTTGAATTAGGTCGCAGTTATACTCTTTTAGTTTTTCAAGTTGGGCATGCTCTTCTACGCCTTCGGCGATAATATCGAGCCCTAAGTTTTTAGCTAATTGGCAAATACTCAGTACTAAAGCCTGATCCCGTGTGTCTGTGGCCATATTGCGCACAAACGACTGATCTATTTTTAATTTATTAACCGGAAAACGCTGTAAGTAACCCAGCGACGAATAGCCCGTACCAAAGTCATCAATTGATAAGCTAATACCCAGTGCACTCAGCGCCTGCAGTACTGAAATACCAAACTCTTCATCGTCCATAATGGCGGTTTCGGTAATTTCTAGCTCAATTAAATGCGCGGGCACATTAAAGTGCGCCAACCGCTGTTTTATGCTTTGCACAAAGTCTTGCTGTGTAAATTGCCTTGCCGATATATTAATAGCCAAGCGGATATTTAAGTTTTGCTGATGCCATTTTTTAGCTTGGGCAAAGGCACTATCGAGTATCCATTCGCCTAATGGCAATATAAACCCGCTGTGCTCGGCAATAGGAATAAACTGCGCAGGAGAGACAAACTTCCCATCATCAAACCACCTAATTAAACATTCGCAGCTGTTTATGGTTTGCGATTTAAGGTGCATTTTAGGCTGAAAATAAAGCTCAAACTGCTGCTTTTCAATCGCGGTATCAAGGCGCCGAGCAATATGCAGCTGCTGTGCGTGCTTAACTCCGCTTTCGGTATCAAAATAAGCGTAGGGAATATTACGTTTTACCGCCTCTTCTAAGGCAATATTGGCGTGCAGTAGAAGCGTTTTATAGTTATTACTGGTTGGGTAGCGTGTTACACCGCAGTTAAAGCTCATACGCATTTCACCGTACGGTGTGCTAATAGCTTGGCTTAAACGGCTTTGTACGCCTTTGAGTAAGTCATCTAGGGTTGTTGAGCAATCTTGCTCGGTATAAATAACCACAAAGTTAGCATCGGCAATGTGATAAAAGGTCAGTTTGTTTTTGCTTTTTAACTGCTGAGAAAATTTATTAGCACTGCGCGATAAGTGCATAGCAAAGGCATTTATACACTCGTTAGCCCCCGATAAACCATATTGCTCAAGCAATAGCTTAAAGTGGCTTACATCAATCAGCATTAAACTAAAAGGCTGCTCAAGCGAAATTAGCTCATTGGTGTATGTTTCTAAACTGGCTTGGTTAGGCAACTTTGAATACGGGTGGTGAAAGGCTAAATACTCTAATGAGCGCTCTGCCTCAAATTGCTCTGTTACATCGCGTATGTGTATATCAAAGGCATCTATTTCTTGCAGCCAATGTATTTGGTAAGTGAGGTAATGGTTATCTAGCTGTGTATAAAAACGCTCAACATGACTAGCCGACTGCTTAGTGTCTATTAGTTGCTGCTTTATATTAGGGCTTAGTAATGCAATGGGCGTGCTGTGTTTATCGCTTACATACGCTTTATGCATAGCAATAGCGGCAGGGTTACAGTAGTTAAGCTCAAGGTTGGCGCTTAAACTCACAATTGGGTTAGGGTTGCGCGTTGGAAATAGCGCTAAACGTTCGTTACGGGCACTAAGCTTTATAAATTTAGATGCGTAACGCCCTGTATAAATGCTTACCAGCACTATGGCAAACGTAAACAAAAACACAATATTGACTGTGGTGTGCAGGTTGCTTTCGGTGTCTTTGTAGCCGCTATCAACCGCATTTGAAATAACCGTTTCTGCATTTGTTAAGTGCCCCATCACTTGGGCTTGCAGTTCGGTGAGTTGCTCTAGTTGTGCTCTGGCTAAATCCCAACTAGTGCTGCTGCTTGATAAGTTTTCGTGTAATTTAAGTGCTAAGTCTAAACCACTTTTAAACTCATCACTTAAGCTGCTTTCTAGCGCTAATGTGCTGTGGTTTTGATCTAGGTTTTTTATTAGCGCAAGTATACGTACATGGTTTTCTAAAAAGTCGATTAAATAAAGTTCACGCTTACTCGTTGCGTAATACTCATATAATAAGCGCTCTTGCTTTACTAGGTAGGTTTCGATTAATCGAATATCGCGCAGCGCCGGAATTTGTTGTTCCATTAAGGTCGATGAGGTGCGCTTAATGGTTTCTGCCTGATAATAAACCATAGCAGACAGTACACAGCCTACCAGCACAATACCGATATAAAACTGCTTAGCTTTACTGGCAAATTTATTAGTGAATATTTTCATATAAACGCTTGATCTGACTCTAAAATATTAACAACTCATTTTAAAACATAATTATATACGATTAATAAAAGCACTATTGTTTATATTTGGTTATAAAAAAGGGTGTACAAACGTTAATCAGGCGGGCATAAAAAAGAAAGAGGCCGGCGAGGAGGCCGGCCGTAATGATACCAATCCGCAATAATACTTAATCATTTTCAGGGGCTAAACGTGTCGCTATCTACGTTAAAAAATTCTCATTTAGAGCAACTAAATAGCGAATTTTTTGCCTTGCTATCAACACGCTTTTCCATCCTCAAAATAGATCACTTAATTATGCGGATTGGTATAATTTATTGTACAGAAATAACAACTTTACCCATAGCTTGGCCACTTGCTAAGCGGTCATGCGCTTTAGCTGCTTCTTCTAAACTAAAGTCTTGCTCATCAAGTACTGGGCGCATACCGCCTGCTTCAACAATTTGTGCAAGTTTAGTCAATTTGTCGCCGTGGTCTTGACGGTTAAAGTCGTGGATCATTGGAATAAGCATAAAGATTACGTTTAACGATAACCCTTTAAAATGTACTGGGCTTAAATCTACTTCTAATAAAGAAAGCGTTGTAGATACCTGTGCATTTAGCTTTGCTGCAGCAAATGAGTTAGTCAGGTTACCACCACCCACAGTGTCAAATACCATGTCAAAACCAACGTTGCTTGTGTGTTTTTCAACGTACTGCTCTACGGTTTCGTCTTTAAAGTTTATGCCTGTAGCGCCAAAGCTTTCTATTAGTGCTAGTTGCTCTGCGTTACCGCCAGTTGAGTAAACATCAGCGCCAAAATGCTTGGCTAGTTGTACTGCTAAATGGCCTACACCACCTGCGCCGCCGTGTACTAATACTTTTTGGCCTGCACTTACACTTGCACGTGTTAAGCCTTCAAGTGCTGTAATACCTACAAGTGGAATAGCGGCTGCTTCTTTCATGCTTAGATTTTTAGGTTTGTGAGCAATTAAGCGCTTATCAGCAAGAATAAACTCAGCAAGTGCACCTGGTAAATCGCCTAAGCCACCAGCACAACCATATACTTCATCACCTACTGCAAAGTCTGTTACGCCTTCGCCAACAGCTTCAACGGTGCCTGCAAAGTCCATCCCTAAAATGCCCGGTAGCTTTGGAGCAAAGGGTAAGTCAGCACCCATTTGACGAATCATCATATCAATTGTATTTACGCTTGTTGCAGCAATACGAACTAACACATTACCTGCTGTTACTTGTGGTTTTGCAACCTCAGCTGCTACAAACTCTTCAGTGCCACCAAAATTATTAATTGTCATTGCTTTCATGGGTATTGCCTCTGTTATCTGTTGATAAGTAATTATGTAATGAAGCTTCATTGTAGACACACCCTTCACAAATGATAATAAGGCTAAACATACAATCAGTTTCAAAATAATATTTATAATAGAGTTTAAAAATCACTCCATTACTGTTTAAAAGTAGGCGTTAAACAAAATGCTACCCAGTCGCTACGCTATATCAATTTAAGCTAGCTATGGTTGATTTATTATTGTCTAAGCCCCAGAGTAATATATGAAAAGGTAGTAATTCACTTAAGTAACTCATTTATCCTACTAAGGAGCGAATATGTTAGGCGAAGACCACTCACTTACCAATGACTTTCCACAGTACCTAAACACCATTGCAGAGCTAAATAAAAGCGACACAGAATTTGCCAAAAAGGCAGATAAATACGACAAGCTAGATAAAGAGATTCGTGTTTTAGAGCTTAAAGATGCGCCCATTAGCGATGAGCAAATGAATCAACTAAAACATGAGCGTTCAGAATTAAAAGATTGGTTGTACGAGCGTTTACAACAAGAGTAATGTTGCACGCAAAAAAAAGAGTTCACCGTTAGGTGAACTCTTTGACGATCAACAAAGGGTAAAACATTTAAAGCACATATCGGCTTTATAAAAAACAACTAGGCTTTATAAGGCATGTGTGAAATCTTTTCGCGTTAATTTGCTACTAGCTATCAGCATCCAGCTGAGCAAGCAGGCTATCTAACGTATCAACTAACTGCTGATTTTTAGCAGGGTTGAGCGCATCTGGATGTGGCGGTGCAAAGCGCTCTGCATCGTTATCGAAATAAAGGCCAGTGGCATCTTTAAATTCGTCACTTAATGCGGCGCGGCAAAAAATATCAGCGCCTAGTTTTAAGTCGCCACCAGCAAGCCCGTAGGCATCTTTTACCATTTTACTACCTAGTAACGACTTAGGGTTTACCGCAACAACTAACGGCCCGTTACCTTTAAGTGCTAAACCTAAGTGACGCGACCACATAGTAATAGCCAATTTGCTTTGCGCGTAGGCTGCGCTATCTGATAGTGGCTTGTTGCCCACTAACGAGTCAAAGTTAACGCTAGTTTGTGCAGCCGATGACACGTTAACCACACGTGATTGCGTGTTCATTACAGGCAGTAACGCTTTAGTAAGTAAATAAGGCGCTAACGTATTAACTGCAAAACGTGCATCTAGCCCATTTACAGTAGTAATATTTGCCAATTTATAAACACCGGCGTTATTAATAACTACATCAAGTATTTTATTCGCGTTTTGTAAGTCGGCTAACACTGACTGAGCTAAGGTGTTTACTTGCGCCATATCGCTTAAATCGGCAATGTAGGTGGCTGTGCTTGCTTGCGGGTAATCAGCATTTAAGCTTGCTTGTACGGTATTTAACTTGTCTTGGTTGCGCCCGTGTAATAATACAGTGTGCCCTTGCGCTAACAACATTTTAGCGGTCTCTAGGCCAATACCGTCGGTGGCACCAGTTAATAAAATTGTTTTTTTCATGTTGAACGTTCCTTTTTGTATTAAGACTTTGGCCATTGCATTAACGACAAATTACACACGCATTAGCTCACTGCTATTTACTAATAGTACCACCACTTTTAGCGACTAATAATTAGTGGCTCAGTAGAATCAGTTTATAGAATTAATTGATAAACCTATGCGCCCTTATTAAGTAGGTATAGCCATTGTGCCTTTGCTTGGGTAAATTTTAAGCTTTTATTTGAAATAACGGGCAATCATAACTATTGTTTTTAAATTACCTTAATAGTAGTATTTATCATATAAATACACTTTTCGAGAAAACACATGAAAGTTTTAGTTACAGGCGGTATGGGTTATATAGGTAGCCACACATGTATTGCCCTTCATGAGGCAGGCATTACCCCAGTTATTTACGACAACTTATCTAACGCAAGCCCCCGTGTGCTTGATCAACTCGAAAAAATTACCGGCACCCGTTTTGAGTTTATTTTAGGTGACATTCAAGACGAGCAGCAGTTTAAACTTGCCCTTAAACACAGCCAAGCTGAGGCTGTATTTCACTTTGCAGCACTTAAAGCGGTAGGTGAATCAACCGAGCAACCACTGCGTTATTACCAAAACAATGTGTCGGGCACATTAAGCATGCTACAAAACATGCAAGAGGTAGGCGTTAACCATATTATATTTAGCTCATCGGCCACTGTGTACGGCGAGCCAGACTACCTACCTATTGATGAAAAACACCCTATACGCGCTACTAACCCTTACGGTTGGACAAAAGTTATGGTTGAACAAGCCATGCAAGACGTATGTAATGCCAACAGCCAATTTATGGGCATTGCTCTTCGCTACTTTAACCCTGTTGGTGCGCACCCAAGCGGCTTATTAGGCGAAAGCCCAAATGGTATCCCAAATAACTTAATGCCATTTATTGCTCAAACTGCGGTAGGTAAACGCGAAGTGGTTAATATTTTTGGTGACGACTACGACACCAAAGATGGCACCGGCGTGCGCGACTATATTCACGTTTTAGATTTAGCTAAGGGCCATGTAGCGGCCTTTATGCAACATAAAACAGATACTGCCTTTCATGCATACAACCTAGGCACCGGCCAAGGGTATTCGGTGCTTGATATGATCAAAGCATTTAGCGCATCAGCCAATAAAGATATTCCGTATAAAAGTGCACCGCGCCGAGCAGGCGATATTGCCTGTAATTACGCCGATGCCACAAAAGCGCAAACCACCCTTAACTGGCACGCAGAACTAACACTGAGCGACATGACCAACGACACATGGCGCTGGCAAACTAATTACCCTAGTGGGTTGGAGAGTTAACATGGCTTTATTAGAAAGTACTCACAGACGTAAAAACCCGCTAACGGGACGCTGGGTATTAGTATCACCACATCGTAATAACCGCCCGTGGTTAGGTGCTACAGAAGCAGTAAACGAAAGCGTACTACCAAAACACGATGAAAGCTGCCCACTTTGCCCAGGCAACACCCGTGCAAATGGCGACAGCAACCCAGATTACAAATACACCCATGTATTTAGAAATGACTTTGGCGCACTTACCCCTAATGAGAGCAAGCAATCGCAAAGCTTAGACTCAGACAGCGATTTATTTATTGCTGATGAAGCAAGCGGCGAATGCCGTGTAATTTGTTTTTCGCCAGAGCATAACAAAACACTGCCAGAGCTTGAGCACGATGCCCTACACGAAGTAGTAAAAACCTGGAAAGACAACTACACAGAACTTGCACAACACTATGAGTGTGTTCAGGTATTTGAAAATAAAGGCGAGATCATGGGTTGCTCGCAACCTCATCCACATGGCCAAGTATGGGCACATTCGCACTTATCAACTGAAATAGAAGCCGAAGATACCCAGCAGCTTGCTTATTATAAAAAGCATGGCAGTGCGATGCTTGCCGATTATGTGCAAAAAGAGCAAACGGATAAAACCCGCGTCGTATTTGAAAACGAGCACTGGCTTGTAGTGGTGCCATTTTGGGCAGCATGGCCGTTTGAAACACTGCTTGTAACTAAAGATAACATTCAAAACTTTAGCCAGCTAAACGATGCGCAAACAGACGCCCTAGCACAAGCGCTTAAAGTATTAACCACTAAATACGACAACGTATTTAATTGTAGCTTCCCGTATTCTATGGGATGGCACAATGCACCGGCTAATCGTGACTCAGATGAGCAACATTGGCGCTTACATGCCCATTTTTACCCGCCGCTACTTCGCTCTGCCACCGTTAAAAAACACATGGTTGGCTACGAAATGCTAGGTGAAAGCCAGCGCGATTTAAGCGCAGAAACAGCTGCCTCTATTTTACAAGCAGCTAGTACCACACACTACAAAAAAACAGCAGGACACACAGATGACGCTTAACGATTTTCAACAACAATTTTTATCACTGTACGGTGCGCCTGCTCAAGGTATTGCTGCAGCACCTGGGCGTGTAAACCTAATTGGCGAATTTACCGATTACAACGACGGCTTTGTATTTCCGTGCTCGTTAGAGTTTCGTACTCAAGTTATGTTTAAAGAGCGCGACGACAACATCATTACCGTGCATTCGTTAAATTACCCAGGCGAAAAAGACAGCTTTAGTGTTGATGAAGACATCAGCGAAGGGCAATCGCAATGGGGTAACTATATCCGTGCCGTGTCATTTGTTTTAAAGCGCGCGGGCCATACTTTGCGCGGCGCCGATTTACTTATTGACAGTAACTTACCGCAAGGCAGTGGCTTATCGTCATCGGCGGCATTAGAAGTGGCCATTGGTGGTATGTTTAACCATATTGCACAGCTAGGTTTAAGCGAAGAAAAAATTGCCTTACTTGGCCAAGAAGCCGAAAACGACTTTATGCATTGCCAATCGGGCATTATGGATCAGCTTATTTCGGCAAAAGGCGAAAACGGCCATGCGCTTTTAATTGACTGTGAAAACCTAGCGACTGAATCAGTAAAAGTACCCGATGATTTAAACATTGTTATTGTTAACTCTAACTACCCACGCAAATTGGTAGATAGCGAGTACAACCAACGTCGTGTTGACTGTGAGCAAGCAGCTGCAAAAATGAATGTAGCCACGCTTCGTAAAGCCACCATGGACACGCTTGAAGCAACTAAAGATGCACTAAGCGAAAACGAATACAAACGTGCACACCATGTAATTAGCGAAAACGAGCGTGTAATTGCAGCAACTAAAGCGCTGCAAAATAACGACATTGATACGCTACGCGAGCTAATGGCGGCATCGCACCAATCGCTTAAGCATTACTTTGAAGTAACCGTACCAGCGACCGACGGCCTAGTAGAAATTTGTAAAGAAGCGATGGGCGAACGCGGTGCAGTACGTATGACCGGCGGCGGTTTTGGCGGTGCTATTGTGTGTTTATGCCGTGATGCAGAAGTACCACTTATTAAAGCAGCGGTTGAGCAGCACTACTTTGAACGTTTTAATTTAAATGCCGACATTTACGTATGTTCAGCAGGTTCAGGATTACAAATTACGTCTTTTTAAACATCATTAAGGAATAAGCATGGCAAAGGTTAATTGGGGTATTATTGGGTGTGGCAATATTGCTCACACCTTTGCTAAAAGCATTGCGCATTGCGCTAATGCACAGCTTATTGGCGCTGCATCGACCAGCGAGCAACGCGCAAAAGAATTTGCCACACACTATTCAGTTAAAGGCTATGAGAACTACCAAGCCCTTATGCAATGCCCACACATTGACGCCATTTATATTGCTAATACCCACGAGCAACACTTTAAAACTATTGCGCAATGCTTAGTGCACGATAAGCATGTACTCAGCGAAAAGCCCATTACTGTTAATGCACAGCAACTCACAACCCTTAGCCAGTTAGCCGAACAACAAAACTGCTTTTTAATGGAAGGTGTATGGATGCGCTTTTTATCTGCCATAGTAAAACTGCAGCAGCTATTAAGCGAGGGCGTAATAGGCAAAGTACACAGTGTGAATGCCAACTTTAGCCTAGCGGGCAACTTTGCTGACTCACACCGTTTAATGAACCCAGCGACCGCAGGTGGCGCATTACTTGATTTAGGTATTTACCCTATATCAATTGCCGATGTGGTATTTAATAAAGCCCCTGAACAAATTAAATCATTAGTACACAAAAGCACGACCGGCGTAGATGAGCGCAGTGTAACCCTTATAAATTACGGCCAAGGGCAATTTGCGCAGCTTAGTAGCGCGTTACAACAAAATGGCCCTACCGAAGCCTGTATTTTAGGGGAGCACGGGTATATTCGCATTGCTGAATTTGTTGGTGCACAGTCGCTAGAGCTTCATTTAAACGCACAACAAGTACAGCAGTTTGACTTTAGTTTTAATGACGATGAAAACTTTAAATTTGAAATTGCTCACGTTAGCAAATGTATTTTACAACAACAAACACAAAGCAATGTATTACCGCTCAGCACAAGCCTGCGGGTAATGCACATAATGGATACGCTTCGGGCGCAGTGGCAGCTTAAATACAGCGATAGCGTTGAAGCCCATGAGCTAGATTAATAATAAAAAATACACACAACAAGGATACACAATGACAACCACACACACGTTAAAGGCGTTTTCAAAAGCCTTGCTGCTAGCAACGGGCTGCTTAACTGCAAGTACTGTTTTTGCAGATCAAAAAACGCCAGAGCAACTCTACCCACCTTTAACCAGCGAAGTACTTCCTGAGCTTGCTGCTAAAGGTAGTTACAGCGTTGGCGTACAAACGCTTGATTTAATAAATCCCGCGCAGTTTGACCCTGCAACCCAAGGGGAAAAAGATCGCCCTTTAAAAGTAGAAGTGTGGTACCCAGCAGCAGACAGTGCAAACGCACCCTTAACTAGCTACAGCGACATAACCCGTACAGGTAAAGCGTTTACCTTACAAGCCGATGCCATGCGCGATGTAGCCATTAATAACAAAGAGCACTACCCTGTTATTGTGCTCTCACACGGTTATACCGGCTATCGTACAATTATGTATTACTTGGGCGAACATTTAGCATCGCATGGGTACATTGTGGCAGCCATAGATCATACCGACTCAACCAATGCAGATGTTGATTTTAAAAATGCGCCGTTTTCGGGCTTTTTTAGTACCCTTATTAACCGCTCACGCGATCAACAATTTGTACTTAACTACTTTAACGAACAAAACAACTTTGCCAGCAAGCAAGTAGATAACAAAAAAGCAGGCGTAATTGGTTACTCTATGGGTGGTTTTGGCGCGGTTAATACAATTGGTGGCTGTTATGACTTTAACGAGCAAACCACTGCAATGTTTACCGGTATGAAAGACCCTGCACAAATAAAACAAGTGCAGCAATTACTCAATAGCTGTGCAGGTGGGCAATATAAGAATCCACAAGTAGATACACGCATTAAAGCCATGGTGGCCTTCGCGCCTTGGGGCGGGCAACATAATTTATTTAATGCCAGTGCTATGCAAAACATTAAAGTGCCTTCGCTTTATGTAGCGGGTAGCTTAGATGATATATCCGGTTATGAAGGCATTAAAAACCTATATAACCAAACGGGCAGCCCCGACAAGTACCTGCTTACTTACAAAAATGCGCGCCATAATATTGCGCCGCACCCTGCTCCTGCTATTGCCAAACGTAGCAGCGAATTAGATATAGGCCATTACTACGAGCCTTCGTGGTCAATGCGCACCCTAAACGAGACCAACAAACACTTTGTACTTGCTATGATGGACTGCCACGTAAAAGGCATTACCAGCCAATGTGAATACCTAGACTTACCACAAAATGGCGACCAAGCTGTGGTTAATGGTAAGCCACTGCCAGCTTGGCATGGGTTTGATAATCGTTTTTCTACTGGTATGGATTGGCAGCAAGCTAAACCGCGCACCAAGTAACACAAACTTTGGCGGCTATTTTTATATTTAGCCGCATACGCACTTAAAATAATGCTGCTATAAAACACCTGTTATTTAAAAGAGTTAGCAAACAAAAACAGCGTGCTTATTTTTTGAACGGCTATTTTAAGAAAAAATCATTGCCATTAATGTAAGTTAAAGGCAATCTAGTCATATATAAGATAAGATAAATAACACAAATATCATGTCAAAATACATACTCTCAATTGATCAAGGAACCACAAGCTCTCGGGCCATCTTGTTTACAAAAGATGCAGACGTTTTTGGCTCAGCACAACAAGAATTTTCGCAGCATTTTCCGCAAAATGGTTGGGTAGAACACGACCCTAACGATATTTGGCAAACCGTGCTAAGTACCAGCCGCGAAGTATTAGCAGATAAAAACGTTAAGCCTGAAGAAATTATTGCCATTGGTATCACCAACCAACGTGAAACCACTTTAGTGTGGAACAAAAAAACCGGTAAACCTATTTATAACGCCATTGTGTGGCAAGACCGCCGCACCAGCGATTACTGCGAAAGCCTAAGCACTGACGAGCTTTGCCAAACCATAAGCGATAAAACCGGCTTACTGCTAGACCCGTATTTTTCGGCCACTAAAGTACGCTGGATTTTAGACAACGTTGAAGGCGCACGCGAACAAGCTCTTGCAGGTGAACTGGCGTTTGGTACCGTTGATACCTACTTACTATGGCAGTTAACCGGTGGTAAAGAGCACCGCACCGACGCCACCAATGCATCACGCACTATGTTATTTAATATTCATACTCAGCAATGGGATCAAGAACTCCTCGATTTATTCGAAATTCCTGAATCTATGCTGCCCCAAGTGATGGACTCAGCCGACGAATTTGGCTCAACCAGCGATGAGATTTTTGGCGCACCAATACGCGTATGTGGTATTGCCGGCGATCAGCAAGCAGCCCTTGTAGGACATGCATGTTTTGAACAAGGCATGGCAAAAAGTACTTACGGTACAGGCTGTTTTTTAATGCTGAATACCGGCGAAAAAGCGCTTACCTCTGAAAACCGCTTACTAACCACGGTGGCTTATAGGCTAAATGGCAAACCAACATATGCCATTGAAGGCAGCATTTTTATGGCAGGCGCCACGATGCAGTGGATTGTTGAAGGCTTAAAACTATTAAGCCATGCCGGAGAGAGCGAATCGTTAGTAAAAGATGTACCGCTTGATCATGGGGTATTTTTAGTGCCTTCGTTTACAGGTTTAGGCGCGCCCTACTGGGACCCTAATGCACGTGGCGCTATTTTAGGTTTAACCCGCGACTCGGGCATTAGCACCATTGTTGCTGCTGCGCTGCAATCGGTTGGGTATCAAACCAAAGACTTACAAAAAGCAATGGAGCGTGATGGCTTACGCCCAAGCGTGTTACGGGTAGATGGCGGTATGGTTAAAAATAACTGGGTACTGACCTTTTTATCAAACATTTTAGGCGCAACGGTAGAGCGCCCAACAGTGACCGAAACCACCTCTTTAGGCGTAGCATACTTAGCAGGCTTACAAACCGGTGTGTATGAGTCAACTGAGCAATTAGCAAAAATGTGGACCTGCGACCGTCGCTTTGAGCCAACAATGAGCGCTGACGAACGTAATGATTTATACGCAAAGTGGCAGCACTGTGTAGCGCAAGTTTGTCTCTCTAGTGACGATAGTAAACAAGCGTAATACGCCTAGCCGCTAATTAAAATTAGCGGCTTACAAAACACCGGCAACAGCGCTTAAATGGCGCGTTGTACGCTGTATGTTTTAAAAAGATCAGGATTGAAAATTAACAAGCAAAAAGCGCGGTTATCTATTGTCAAATAAGGGCCGCAGCTTTATGATGCCATATGTCTTATTTATATTACAAATAAAAAGGTTAGCTCGGTGGAATTAGCAGATAACGAATACGACCTACTCGTCGTCGGTGGTGGTGTAAACGGCACTGGAATAGCAGCTGATGCAGCAGGCAGAGGATTAAAAGTGCTATTGTGTGAACAATCAGACCTTGCCAGTGCAACGTCTTCAAATAGTTCTAAGCTGATCCACGGCGGTTTACGCTACCTTGAACATTACGAATTTAGATTAGTAAAAGAAGCCTTGGCTGAGCGCGAAGTGCTGCTTAAAAATGCCCCGCATATTATGTGGCCGCTTACCTTTAGGCTACCGCACCAATCGCACCTACGCCCAGCATGGATGATCCGCATTGGCTTATTTATGTACGACAACCTAGCTAAGCGCGAAACACTGGCTGGCTCGCGTGGCATTAAATTTGGTGAAAACAGCGTATTAGAACCTTCAATTACCAAAGGGTTTGAATACTCAGATGGCTGGGTTGATGATTCACGTTTGGTAATTTTAAACGCCTTAGCAGCCCAAAACAAAGGCGCAACCATTGCTACGCAAACCAAGTGTGTAAGTGCAAAGCGCATCGATAACCAATGGCAAGTAACGCTTGAGCAACAACAAACTAAGGCGCAACAGACTATTAAAGCCAAAGGTATTGTTAATGCAGCAGGCCCCTGGGTTGCAAAATTATTTGACGAAGCACTGATAGAAAAATCGCCACAAAGTATTCGCCTTGTTAAAGGCAGCCATATTGTTGTGCCACGTATTCACGATGAAAAACAAGCCTACATTTTACAAAATAAAGATCAGCGCATTGTGTTTGTTATACCTTTTGAAGATGACTACTCGCTAGTAGGCACCACCGATGTTGAACACAAAGGCGCAGCGCAAGATGTAAAAATTAGTGATGAAGAAATCGATTACTTAATCGATATTACTAACAGCTATTTTAAAAACCACATTAAACGCGAAGACATAGTACATACCTTTTCAGGTGTGCGCCCACTGCTTGATGACGAATCAGTGAATGCACAAAAAGTAACGCGTGATTACAAGTTAGAGCTTTCAAGTGAAGGCAAACACACACCACTGTTAAGTGTTTTTGGTGGCAAAATTACCACCTACCGTAAACTTGCCGAAGCTGCGGTAAATAAACTTGAAGAATTTTACCCGCAAATGAGTGAAGCGTGGACCAAACACAGCGCCTTACCTGGTGGCGATTTTAGCTCGGTAGAAGCGCTGACCAATGAGCTTAAAGCGGCTTATAGTTGGTTACCAGAAATCACTCTTAAACGCTTTGTACGTACCTACGGGACTCGTGCAAAACTAATTTTAGGTAGTGCAACCCAGCTCAGTGATTTAGGCCAAGATTTTGGCCATGGCTTATTTGCAGCAGAAGTCGATTACTTACTAAATGAAGAATGGGCGGGTAACGCTTACAATATTTTATGGCGCAGAAGTAAACTAGGGCTGCGCTTTAATGAAGCACAAGTGGCAACGCTTAATCATTATATTACGCAAAGCCAAGCGGCTAAAACAGCCTAGCAGCAGGCTACAGCCAATGTAACCCTTACTTAATTTAAGAACTAGCCCCCAATGATTGCACAATCAATATTGGGGGCTTTTTATATTACTTGATTTTATTACTATTAAATAAGTAGTTAAAACCACTTAACGTAGCCTCTTTCACGCCAAACTCTAAACATTGCACACCAATGCAATTTAACGCATGGGTAAAGCAGGTATTTAGTTGCTCTGTGCCAATAACCACCACTTTAGAATTATTCACCAATTGCCACTCACTGGCATGGCGTGCTGCGCGTACATCACTACCAATAAGCACGCCCGACAAGTATGCCTTGGCTTGCACTGGTGTTAACTCTTTTGAAAGCTGGCGCGTACGGACACTAAAAATACCGTGCGCCAAATTACCGCTGTCACTGCCTAACGTGAGTTCACAGCCTTGCTCAAATGCATGCCAATCAAATTCCCCTGCTTCACAGTCGTTAGGAATAAGTACACTTTGATGACATAGCAAGTCGTATAATTCGCCGGTCATTGCGGTTTTAAAACAGATAATTTGGCCATCTTTTAACAGCACCCATTTAGTATGGGTACCGGGTAAACAAATGAGTACGTTGCCATGCTGATAGGCCGGGTTTTGCTTTAAAAAACCTAAAATTTGCAGCTCTTCGCCGCGCATTACATCAAATAAATTGTTTTGTAATGTGCATTTTGTACCAGGCAAAGCACTGACTTTATTACCTGCACAATCAAAATTAATTGCGCCACTAAGCAGGCTTTCGGGGTTTATGGGGCACGCTAAATAAGGGGTTTCTTTCCAGCCAATACTTGAGGTGATTTGCCCTGCCATATAAATAGGTAAAACGCCGTATTCGCTAGTCCATGGTGCAACGACACCAATTAAAGTATGTTCAAAGTTTTGTTTATCTCTAATCACACCGGGGCCGTCGCGCTGAGCAATTAAAGTTAACTGCCCTGTGGTATTTACGCTGCATAAATAGGCGCGTAAATGACTCGTGCCCCAATCTACGGCTATAAAAAGGTTTAAGTGCTGCAACTTAGAGCCTCCCACCGTCAATTTTAATACCTTGACCGGTGATCATACTGCTTTCGTCGGCAGCTAAAAAAAGTGCTAAATTAGCTACATCTTCAGGGGTTACTAACTTTTTAAGTGCCATGGCTTCCATCCACTTCACTTGCTCTTGCTCGGTAAACCAACTGGCTAATTGGCGGTCGGTGGCAACCCAACCCGGCAAAATAGCATTCACCCGAATACCAAATTCACCATAATCGCGCGCCAGTGCTTTAGTCATGCCGATTAAACCGGCCTTTGCCGTTACGTAACCCGCCATTTGTGGCTGCCCCATTATGGCATTGATAGAGCTAAAATTAATAATACTCCCCGCGCCTTCGCTTTTCATAAAAGACATAGCGACTTGCGAGGCAAAAAACGCCGGATTTAAGTTAATTTGTAGGCATTGATCCCAATCTTGTACTGTAACGTCTTCACTGGCTTGGCGGCGGTCGTTGGCTACATTGTTTACCAGTACATTAATAGCGCCTAGTTCAGCACATGCATCTACCAAAGATTGCTGTAAAGCATTTGAGTCGGTTACATCAACCTGTCTAAACCACAATTTGGCGTTAGGCAGTGAGGCTATAAGAGATTGGGCAGCCTCGTTATTAATATCTATAAAGGCAATTTTGGCAGCTTGAGCGGCGAACGCCTTTACCATTGCACGGCCAATGCCTGAAGCGCCCCCGGTAATAAAAACAACTTTGCCAGAAATACTGGGGTAGTGAGCGTGATTATTCAAATGCGTTTCTCCATAATACAGACTGCCCTCTCAATATATATAATTATTTGCTAAAGAGGATTACTGTTACAGCTGTGTTAAAATACTTGCCTTTAACAAAGTTTATAACATATCCTTTCGTACATTAATATGATATATGATATATAATAAAGCAATAACTCATTCGGATAACGCTCAATGAAAAGCCAACCTCGTCAAAATTTAACACAACAATTAACCCATGATTTAGGCTTTGCAATTGTGCGTGGCGTTTACCCTGTTAACGAAGGCCTGCCCTCAGAAGCTGACCTATGCGTAAAATACGATGTGAGCCGCAGTGCAACACGCGAAGCAGTTAAAATGCTCTCTGCTAAGGGCTTAATATCTTCTCGCCCTAAGCAAGGGATCCGCGTACTGCCAGAAAGCAGCTGGAATATGTTTGACACAGATGTACTGCGCTGGATTTTAAGCAGTAAACCGTCGCTTTCTTTATTAAAAGAGTTTACGCAAGTACGTGTCGCACTTGAGCCACAAGCCGCTGCCCTAGCAGCTGAAAATGCCAGCGCCGAACAACTTGCTGAAATAGACAACGCACTTGCCCGCATGGCCGATGCAGACCAAGGCTTAGACGATCCGCTTGAAGCCGATATTGCCTTTCATACCAGTATTTTAGTAGCTAGTAATAACCGCTTTTTTGTACAGCTCACTGAATTTATTAGCACCGCGCTGCGCGTAAGTATTCGTTACACCAACCACATTAAAGGTGTGCCAGGGGCCGACGTTGCAAAGCATGCTGATATTTTAGATACGATTAAATCGCGCAATCCAGAGCGCGCTAAAAAAGCAGTAGAAACTATTTTAGAAGAAGCGCTTGAGTTGATTGAGTCTAAACTCGACTAATAGCTTAAAAAACATTATTAAAAAAGGGAGCTAATTAGCTCCCTTTTTACTGCTTGCTCTATTTTAAGCTTTGTTAAGCTCAAAAATAAGCGATGTTTGCGGGAATGAAATTGGCATTTGTAGGCCAAATTCCATCAACGCTTCACCCGTAAAAGTTTGCCCGTTAACAGCGGCAATAGACGAAGGTCGGTATTCTTCAAATTTAACAGGCCACACTAAATTAAGTGTGTACTGCGTATCTGCATCTAAACCAACAAAACGAAGCTTATTAGGCGCAGTGCGCGGTGTTTCGCGTACACTGTTATACGCAAATAACGCTTTTGATTTTTGCTCGTCGATTAAACCAAAGTTAATTGATAAATCGTCGCTATCGAGGCGGTACAAATCGGCAGCATGAATAAATTCACGGTGCTCTTTGTGTAGCGAAATAGCCGCTTTAAGCGCATTGTATTCGTGATCGGTCAGCTCACGTGGGTCCATTTCAATACCCATGTGACCAAACATAGATACCGCAGCACGCATTTCAATACTGACATTACGACCTGTGATATGACAATCACGAGGGCCTACGTGTGCACCCATAACCGACGATGGGAAGAAGAACGAACAGCCGCGTTGAATTTCAAGACGGTCAAGTGCATCGTTAGAATCTGACGTCCATACACGGTCTGTGTGTGCAAGCACACCATAATCTACACGGGCACCACCTGAAGAACAGCTTTCTATTTCAAGGCCTGGGTGCGCCGCTTTAATACGGTCGATTAAGCGATACAGTGCCAGTGTTTGCTGATGCACCGCAGGCTTGCCTGAGAAGTTACCCGCGTGGTTTATATCGCGGTTCATATCCCATTTAATGTACTTAATTGTTGGGAATTCAACTAAAATGTCATCAATCGCTTTGTATAGGTATTCAATAACCTCAGTGCGCGTTAAATCAAGCACTAGCTGGTTTCTAAAGCTAAGTTGCTCGTTATTTTCTGAGCCTAATACCCAATCAGGATGGGCGCGGTATAAGTCACTATCTGGGTTTACCATTTCAGGTTCAAACCAAATACCAAACTCCATGCCTAAGCTATTTACATGGTCAATCACTGGCGATAGGCCGTCTGGATAAATTTCGTAGTCTACGGTCCAATCACCTAGGCCTGCATAATCACCACGGCGACCTTTAAACCAACCGTCGTCCAGTACAAAACGCTCAATACCTAATGGCGCTACTTTATCGGCTAGCTGCTTTAGCGTGTCTACATCGTGATCGAAGTAAATACCTTCCCACGTGTTGTAATGTACTGGGCGTGTTTTTTCGCGCTGTGCTTGGCTAAGTAAGTTAGCTTTAACAAAACGATGAAAATTACGCGACAGCGCACTAAAGCCATCGCTCGAAAACGAGCCATAAATACTTGGGCTTTGATACGTTTGGCCTTTAGCAAGGGTTAGCTCGCCCGGTAATAATAACTCACCCATTTGCACATAACGGCGCCCTTCTGGTAATAGCTCAGCGCGTAGCTTGTTGTTACCGCTCCAACCTAAATGAAAGCCATAACACTCGCCTTGTTGCTCGCCTGCGCCTTCGCTATGAACTAATAAGCCAGGGAATACGTCGTGCGATGTTTTACCTTTGCGGTTTTCGCGTACAAAGCTGCCTAATACTAAATCAACCGATTGGCGTTGAAATTCGTTAGACCAACGTCCTTCAAAGCTCACTAGCTTGTTCATGCTATCGGGTAGTTGGAACGTGGGTGCGGCGCAAAAGTTAACGCTTAGCGGTGCATCACTTAAATTAGTTAATACGGTATGCGCACTTAGCACATCGGTGTTGCTATCAAGTGTGATGCTGTGCACTACTTCAATACCACGCAGCTCATCAACACTTACAAACTCTAAACTAGAATGGGTTGGCTGACGAACATCTTGAAGAGCAGGCCCAACTGACCAAGCTATGGTGTCGTTTGACAGCTCTAGCCCTGGCGCGCCTGTAAAGCCTTCACCTAATAGTGGAGAAAGAGAAATAGGTGCTTCTTCAACCACGGCACATTTTACTTCCTGACGAGTCGCAAGCTGAGTTAGCATTGTTTCAGTTGTTTGCTCAGATAGGCGCTTACCAAAATAAAGTAACGCTGGGGTTTTGCTCTGGCAGTCGAAAATAACGGTGCTGCTTGCGCTGTCTAATCGAAAGAATGGTTTAATATCAGCCATGATTCTCCTGTCCTCTTTAATGAAGATGAGTTTAATACGCGAGTACATTATATGTGTGCTTACTCGCCGCTTACTGCATCAAATTGCAGTCAGTGATTTTAAAATAATAGTATATATCATACAAATTACTTTTAGATAGTGTTTACGGTGTAATTTAGCCAATATTATTACTGGCTATACCAGTCATTAACTTAAACAGCGGTTAAAAAATTTAATACCACCTTGAGCAATATTATATTTAGGGGCTCTTAGCCTGGGGTAGTCTGTAAAACCCCAGCAGGTAGTCACACGTTTAGACCCGCAAAATGATTAAGTATTATTGCCCATGGGTGTTATCTACAGTGTCGATTAATTGAATAAATAAAAATCGGCCTAAGTTACCTTAGGCCGATTTAGTAATGTGTTAACTGGCTAATAAAAAGTGACTTAACTTTTTATTGCTGGTTATTTTGGTGCGTGCACTGGTGGCGTATCTTCAATAGCAGGTGTTTTACCTGCCCACTGTGCATTTAAACCAAACACTACTTTATTAACGATTAACGCAAAGGCTACACATACAATAAGTGTAATTGGCATTAAGTGAATATAGTGTAGTTCAGTATGTAGCGGCGAATTTTCAAACGTCAGCATGCCATACATAACAACGCCTAAAATTACCGCGGCAATACCTGCACGCGCATCCACATTTTTAAACAATAAGCCCACTACAAAAATTGAGAATATAGGCATACTTAATAAGCCGTTTAACTGTTGTAGTAAGTTAATAATGCTGTCGGCTTGCTGATAAATTGGCACAAGCACAAGCGTTAAACTAGTAAGTAACAACGTAACGTAACCACTTAGCTTTACTACACTTGGCTCTTTATTAAAGTAAGCTTCGTGAATATCACACACGTAAAGTGCCGTAGCCGAGTTTAATAAGCTGTTATAAGTAGAAAGCACTGCCGCCGCCATTGCTGCGGCAAACACACCCGTTAACCATGCAGGCATTACATCACCTACAATTCGACCATAAGCTGCATCGCCAATGTCGCCATACAATTTGTACGAAATAATACCCGGTAGTACCACAATCGCCGGTACAATTAAAAAGCGAATACCCGCTGCTGCAAATATCCCTTTTTGCGCTTCTTTAACGTTTGGCGCAGCCATTGCACGCTGGGTAATGGTTTGGTTAGTACCCCAGTAATACATTTGAATAAAGATCATACCGGTTAAAAGCGTAGGCCAAGGGATTGGCGAGTCAGCATCACCAATTAATGTTAAGCGCTCTTGTGGAATACCGCTAAAGTCGTAATCAATCGCGTTAAGCGCTAAAAATACGACCAGTATTGCCATACCTAACACTAATAAACCATTGTAGGTATCGGATACGGCAACCGCACGTAAGCCACCAAAAAATGCATAAATAGCGCCTACTAAAGCAAATGCGGTCGCTATGTATATTAGCGGAATATCAACCTTAAACATGGTCTGCATAAATAGCGCACCAGAATAAATAACCGCAGGCATGTAAATTAGCGCATTACCTAAAAAGAATAAGCCACCAATAACAGCGCGAATGTGCTTGTTGTTGTAGCGTTTTTCTAACAGCTCTGTGGTGGTTGTACAGTTGTACTTGTAATAAACAGGAATAAATACTTTGGCTAAAATAATAAGCCCTAAAATAGCCGCCAATTCCCACCACACAAGCAAGGCCATTTGATTGCCATTCATACCCACCAGCTGGTCGGTACTTAAATTTGTGAGCGTAATTGAGCCTGCTACAAACATCCAAGTAAGGCCACCGCCCGCTAAAAAATACTCTTTTGTTTGATTATCACCACTATTACGGTTTTGGCCTCGGCACTTCCAATATGTAAGTCCACCAATTAAAGCGGTTACAAAGAAAAAAACCACCAACTGCAAAATGTTGTCTGACATGTGTGTGTCTCCAGCGCGTTAAACGCAATGTCTGTCTATGTGAACGTATTAACCTATGAAGGCTAATTAATAAATTGCACCTTACAGTGCGTGTGCATCTCGACTTAGTTCTAACTTGATTTGCTTTAATGGCATAAGTTCAGGATGCTGGTTGTGACGCTTTACTAACGCATTTAACTGAAACAACGAAATAAGCATGCTGTTAAGTACGCTCAGGTAACCTTGTTTGTGTAAATTGGCAATGGTATCGCTGTCTAAAGTTTGCAGTTTATCTTCATCAACAGTGCTCAAACCTTGAATAGTTTGCGCCTCGCCTTGTTCAAACTGCAAAACAATATCTATGTTTTTAATAAGCCCTAAGCGGGCAATTTCTTGGGTAAATTGGTACGTTTGGTAATCATTTTTTAAATCGCTTTCTAGTAGTTTTTGCTGCGCACTTAAATACAGGCTTGGGTTGCCTTTGGCATCAAATAACGGCTCGCCTTGCTGGGTATTAACGGCTGAGCTTTGCTCATCAATAGCAATAAAGTAATCACTGCTATTTGCCTCACGAGTGAGTAAATAAAGCGGCTGGGTTTGCATGCACACAGGCATGTACAGCGCTTGCCATTGATTGTTACTCACAAATAAACTTTGCTGAGCACTAAAGCTGGTTAAGCCCGAAATAGTGTAGCTGCCGTTGTGTGCGTTACGCGCTAAAAAAATAGGTAAATCGCAGGCCGCTTTTGCTACTTCGTTTGCACGCAGATTAACTAAGTGCTGTGTTTTTGCGTATTCAACACCCGCATTAGGGTTAATTTTTATTGCTTGGTGCTGAGTATTTGATAGTTCACTAATTGCCATAGTTACACATCCTTAAACTGGGTTAGCCGCAAGCCACTGCTCAATATAAGCACGGTGAGGCGGCAACGTTTGCAACATCTGCTGTGTAAGCTGGCTGTTACGTTCAATTATTTGATTTGCTTGCGCATCGTTTGAGTACAAATACGCTTGCTTAGTAAAGTCGGGCTTAAAGCCCATACCGTATAAAACATACTGGTAACTGGCGGCAGGAAATAGCTCTAATGCGCCATGAAAATCTTGAATAAGTGGGCCACGCGTCCCCCAAAGCAGTAAGTCTTCTTGTAAACTTTGCGGAATGCTTTGTGGTTGTACGTGCGCTTGCCAATAAGGCTCTGGGCGCTTAGTTAACATGTAATGTAGTTTTAAAAAGTCGATAATACGCTGCCAGCGATAATCCATTTGCTCATTAAAGCGCTTTGCAACAATGGGCATTACTTGGGTATCGGCTGGCATATGCTCTGCAACAAAGCGAGACGAAATTTCAACCAACATAATGGCGGTTGCCTCAAGGGGCTCTACAAAACCTGCCGACATTCCCACTGCGACACAGTTTTTGTGCCAAAATTTTTCGCGATAGCCTGACTCAAAACTTATTTTTCGGGCAGTTAAGCCTTTAGCGGCATCACCTAAATAGTTACGTAAGTTTTGTTCGGCTTCTTCATCTGATAAAAACTTGCTTGAATATACATGCCCTACACCACGGCGATGCGTTAGGCCTATATCCCAAATCCACCCAGCATTTTGTGCGGTGGCAATGGTATGACTGGCCAGTGACTCATCACCTTCGTCGTAGGGGACTTGCATAGCTAGGGCGCTGTCGTTAAATAATACGTGATCCATTTTTTTAAATGGCACGTTAAGGGCTTGGCCTAATAACAGCGATGAAAAACCCGTGCAGTCTATGTATAAATCAGCGTTTATGGTGCGGGTTTGATCGGTTAAGGTAAGCGTGTCTATAGCCCCGCTTTCATCAAGCTTTACCTGATCAACGGTGCCAATAATGTGCTCAATGCCTAGTTTGCTCTTACAATGTTGCTTTAATAGCTCAGCAAAGGCGCCGGCATCTAAATGGTATGCGTAATTACAATTTGCTTGATACTCGCCTTGCGCAATGCCTCTCGGGGCTAGGTTTGCTTCGCAAATATCGTGCTGAAAATTAGTTTGCTGAGCAAAGTTTTCAACATTATCTAAATAGGGGGCTAAATCTATACGGCCGTAACCTAGCGGTACCGTAAAGGGATGGTAGTAAAAATCGTTGTTGCCATGCGTCCAGTTTACAAATTTACCGCCTTGTTTAAAGGTGGCATTACAGGCTTTAAATACATCCACTTCTCGCAAACCAATTTGCTGAAGTGTGTTTTTCATAGTGGGCCAGGTACCTTCACCTACACCAATTGTTGGAATATCAGATGATTCTACCAACATCACTTTTAAGCCATCACCCTTATTACCTTGGTGATACGAAGCGATAATTGCAGCGCTCAGCCATCCTGCTGTGCCGCCACCAATTACGGCGATTATTTTTATTGCTTTATTCATAACGGACTACTCTTTGAGTACTTTATTGATAACCGGTTAGACAACAAATGCCCTTTCGGGCATTTGTTTAAATTAGTCTCATTTTGTGCAAATTAGCTACTAACTTTATTAGTAACAGTACTTATAATGCACTGCAATGAAAACTAAGAGGCAATCGCTGCCTCTGCTATCAATTAAAACGTACCGCGAATACCAAACGCGTAACGTGAGCCATTATCTTCTACAGAGTAGATTTGATTAGCAAAACGGCCCGTTTGCACTAGCTCTTCTTCAGTAATGTTGATGCCTTCGGCAAAAATAGTGAAGTTTTCGTTGATATCGTAGCTTGCACTAATATCCCATTGACCGTACGTTTCTACGTTCACTGGTTCGCCGTTAAAGCCGTTATCAACTAAGCGTAAAAAGCCCTCACGGTTGTTAAATGCAACACGTGCCTGCCAGTTATCTTGCTCGTAAAACAGCACTAAGTTTTGTGAATCACCTAACCCTTCAAGTGCAAATGTTTGGCTTGTATCGCCATCAACACTAATGTCGCTATCTACTACCGTGGCATTAGCAATAAAACCAAAGCCGTTTTCAAACATATGAGTTACACCGATTTCGTAACCCGTTACCGTTGCAGACTCGCCATTTTGCGGGCGGCTTACAGTGTAAACTTCTGAGCTACCGTTAAGTTCGGCATCGCTTTGGTCAGTACAGGTTGTACACGCAAAATCAGGGCCTGTACGGTCAGTCATGTCGTATGTTTCGTCGCCGGTTAGGGTAACAATAAAGTCATCCACTTCTTTACTAAATACGGCAAAGCTAAATAAGTTAGCGTCGTTGTAGTACCACTCGTAAGAGATATCCCAGTTTTCAGATTGGAACGGCTTAAGTGCAGGGTTACCACCACTTGCTGTTAAGTTTTGACGACGAGGCTCGTTAAACGTGGTCGCAGGTGATAACTGTGACATAGTAGGACGAGTAATACTGTCGTACGCTGCAAAGCGTAAAATCATGTTGTCTTGCAGTTCAAGCTTAACGTTAAAAGAAGGAAGTAAGTTTGAGTAACTCGTCCCTTCTTGAATGTCTGTTGCCGGGCCAAATACGTTTTGGAATAAAGTGGCATCAGAGGTAGGTATAACATCGCTGATAAAGCTTTGTACGGCAGCTACTTCAATATCAGTTTCTGAGTAACGTGCACCCATGTTAACCGTTACTGGCATATCAGCTAGGTCAAAACCAATGGTAAAGTCCATGTAAAGGCTAGTGATATCTTCGTTAATTGTGTAACGGTTATTTTGTAGTGTTGGCTCTACAGGGAAACCTTGGTCAGCAAGGTAATCAAGCATTTTATCGCCGTCGTAGCTATAAAATGTATCGATTAAACCTGGGAAGTAGTTACTTGCTGAGTAAGCTTCAAAATCAATTTCATCAAGTGGCGCTTCAGTGCCGTAACCACAAAATTGACATTGGCTACCAAAAATTTGGAAGCTTGATTTTTCACGTTCCTGACGATAAGCACCAAAGTTAATGCGATCAACTGGGCCTTTATCTGGTACGTATTCAAAATCGGCTTTGATTTCGGTAATTTCATCTTCATCAGTAAACTGGTTACCAATTTCGTTGTGGTGAAGACGCGCAAGGCTTGCATCTGGCAGCGAGCCATTTTCAAAACCATCATGCTGTACGGTAGGAACGCTACCGGTGCCGTCAAAGCTGTAGCTGTTAATAATACCCACTACGTTAAAGCGGTCATTACCAGCACGGTCGTTTTCAGCTGTTGAGCGAGATACGTCAAATTTTGCTTTTAATGACTCGTTTACTTGCCAGTCAACGTTAATACCAAATGCTTTGTTAGTTACATCACGCGAGTTACGTGTGTGTGATACAAAGTCGGTTGCAGGGTTGCCACTGGCGTTACCTAAACCCACCTCTTGCGTAAAGGTAAGCAAGGTGCCCGTTTCTGGATCGATTGTTGCGCTACCTACGCGGTCTGGTTCAAACCAAGAAGCTAAATCGCGTACTGATGAGTCCACTTCAAATTTTGAAATTAAACCATCTACAGTAATAGTAATATCGTCAGACGGTGCATATTGTAATACTAAACTTGCATTAGTACGTTCACGGTCTTGCTCATCTACAACTTGGTCCCAGTTACGTGGGATGTATGCATTGTCGTACAATACGCCGTCTTGTGGATTTGAAATAGTTTGTCCACCGCGCCAACCAGCCGTTAAAATTTGGTTATTTTGCAGCTTACGTTGTTGGTTAGTGATGGCAAAAAGCACACCGAGCTTGTCGTCGTTAAACGTATTACTTACTAAAAATGAAGCCGATGGCGATACTTCTTCAGAAAGGCTTTCGTACATACCTTTTACTGAACCAATCACATGTAAGCCACCAAAATCGAATGGACGAGCTGTGGTTACGTTAACCGTACCACCAATGCCGCCTTCTTGAAGCGTTGCACTGTTACTTTTATAAATATCAGCGCCGGTGATTTGGTCTGCCGCTAATACATCAAAATTAAATTCACGCCCCGCACTGTCAGTCGCAATTTGACGACCATTTACAAGTACCGTGTTAAATTGTGGGCCAAAACCACGAATTGTTACTGCTTGCCCTTCACCGCCACTACGGTCAATGGCTACACCTGTAATACGTTGCAGAGACTCTGCTACGTTTAAATCAGGAAATTTACCAAGATCTTCTGCTTTAATCCCATCGGTTACAACATTAGATGCTTTTTTATCTAACATTGATGAACGTAAGCTGCTGCGAATACCCGTTACTGCGATAACCTCAACATCTTTATCTACTACTGTCGGTGTGTCGCCTTCAGCGCCTTGAGCTGCAACGTGGCCGCTTGCCAATATGCCTGTAATAGCAATACTGAGTGCGGTTTTCTTGTTGAACGATAACTTATTGTTAATTATCATTTTTTAAAAACTCCTGATTGTGTGTAGTCATTTTGTCGTTGTGTGGTGTGTATAGCTTCAAATACTATTTATAATATAAATACTTTAAATCGAGCAAAAGTGCAACCTTTTCCTTAATTATGGCTATCTTTTTGTTACGTGTATTTTTCTTTTTGTTTTCTTTAATTTAACAGTGGAATTAGTATGTTATTGCGAAAACGCAAAAATTATTTGCTGATTATATTCTTCATCCGGCAATAAATTAGCTTTTGGATAATCGCTTCTATTTGCTGCATTGGGCCAGTTTTGAGCTTCTAAACACACTGCTTGGCGTGCTTTAAAAGGAGAACCTACAAAATTTGCCGTATAAAGCTGCATACCAGGTTGGGTACTTTTAAGGGTTAAATTAACGCCCGTGTGTGGCGAGGTTAATGTAGCCATTGTTTTTAAACGATTGTCATCGCTAAAAATATAGCAATGATCAAAGCCACTACCGGCATCAAGCTGTGCATGCTGTGCGCAAAGTGCATCGCCAATGGGCTTAGGGTGAGTAAAATCAAAGCAGCTGCCCGAGCCATCTTCATGATGGGCAAGCGGTATACTGTTACTATCGATAGGTAAATACGTTGCGGTATTTATTTGCAGCAGGTGATTATTAATGCTCTCCCTGCCTTCAAGATTAAAATAGCAGTGGTTGGTAAAGTTAACGAGGGTTTCTTTATCGGTAATGGCTTTGTAACTGAGGATTAGCTCGCCATTGCGTGCAGTAATTGTTTGCCAAACTTGTAATTGGCCAGGAAAGCCTTCTTCTCCATCTGCCGAGCAGTAATAGAGCTCCACGTCATTATTGCTTTGTTTAGTGACTTGCCACAGTACTTTATTAAAGCCTTTTTCGCCGCCGTGTAAGCTATTTGGGCCATTA
Organism: Pseudoalteromonas sp. GABNS16E; assembly: GCF_028598715.1. Taxonomy (NCBI): domain Bacteria; kingdom Pseudomonadati; phylum Pseudomonadota; class Gammaproteobacteria; order Alteromonadales; family Pseudoalteromonadaceae; genus Pseudoalteromonas; species Pseudoalteromonas sp. GABNS16E. The sequence continues at coordinate 40,142 of NZ_JAQREZ010000005.1, read as the reverse complement.
TTTGCTTTAAGTTGGTACTCTGTGCCTGATAATACAAAACGTCCGTTTTCAATACGATTTGCGTAGCGCCCGACTGTTGCCCCTAAATAAAATGGGTTTTCTAAATAATAAGCAGGTTCGTTAACGCACAGTGTCATCTCTTGGTTATTAAACTTTATGCTTTTGATAATAGCGCCAAATGGCAATATTTCTGCAGTTAAGCTTTTACCATCGCTAAGCGTTATTACCTCTAATGGTTTATTGCCAGTTGTAGATGCCACATTCATTCTCCATAAACTACCAGCTCAACAGTACCTGTCATAGCGGTGCAACAATATATAATATAAATAGTATATAAGTGAGAAGCGTAACTCAATCAAAATGCGTTAAAATAACGCTATAAAAATTCACAGCTGTCGCTTGTGGTTTACATCACCGCTCCTCGTTGCGTGGAGTAAATGCACCTAGTTAAACTAGGTGTTCGCTGAGTGCTGCGACTTCTGCTTCGCTTAAATTTTGTTTAGCTTTGTTTTTAAAGTTATAACGCACTAATACAGTTTTACCCACAACACAGCATTTACCTTGCTGCCACGCCTCTTGCTTAATGGTAAAAGAGCTATTTCCTACATGCTCAACAGCTGTTTTAATCGTCACTTCGTGAGCATAAAATAATTCCCCTACAAACGATGCTTCTATTTTAGCAATGATCAGTTTCCAGTCGTGTGGGTTTAGATCGGGGGTAAAAAATTTAAAAATAGGGACGCGTGCGGCTTCAAACCACACAGGTAGTACGGTATTGTTGATGTGTCCGAGTGCATCTGTTTCGCTAAAGCGCGGCATCACTTTTTCAATAAACATAAAAATCCAAATAAAAACTAAATAAAAAGGTAAATCATGACGGACTTTATCCACGTTATTGATAACGCGTTAAGCGATGATTTTTGCGATAACTTTATTACCACATTCTCTAACAGCCCGCATGTAAAACAAGGTGTAACCTCTGGTGGTGTGGACTTAAAAAAGAAAGACAGCCACGACCTGCAATTAAACAGTTACCCAGAATACGCCCAACAATTAAAGCATATTCAGCAAACCACTGCACAGCATGTTTTTAACTATGTAGAAGCACACTTTTTTATGCTAATTGGCGCATTTGGCTTAAAAGTTTATCACCCAAAAACGGGGGATGTGGTGGATTTAACACAGGATAACTTTGACGAAGTGGGCAAACCACAGCTCTCTGTGTTGGTGCAGCAAATATTTAGACTTGGGAACATTCAGGCGCAAAAGTACGAGGTAAATAAAGGCGGCTACCCTTACTGGCATAGTGAAGTGTATCCACAGCTACAACACAATGAAGCACTGCACCGTGTATTATTATTTATGTTTTATTTAAACGATGTAGAGGAAGGTGGCGAAACAGAGTTTTATTATCAAAAACGTAAAATTGCGCCTAAAAAAGGCACTATGGTCATTGCCCCTGGCTACTTTACGCATACCCATCGAGGTAATAAACCGGTATCGAACGATAAATATATTTTAACTTCATGGGTGCTATTTAATCGCGCAGAGCAAATATATGGTGCGCCTAAAAGTTAGCGCACCAAAATTAGTATCATTTAACCGAGCAGTTCATCAAATAAATTAAACAACTGATCTAGCTCTTCAATGGTGTTGTAGTGCATACAACCAATACGTACTACACCGCCTTTATCAAGTACGCCTAACTGCTCACATAAGCCTTGTGCATAAAAATGTCCATCCCATACACAGATATGCTGTTTGCCTAAAAACTCAGACACCTCACGCGGCTCTAGCCCTTCAAAGGTTAAAGCAAATGTAGGCGTACGCTCGTTTAAGAGCTCTAGGTCATCAATGCCAAATAGCTTAATGCGCGGGTAATTAACTAAACGCGTTAAAAAGTACTCACTAAGCGCCATTTCGTGCTGCTTTGTTTTAGCAAAAGCCGCAGTTAACTTTTCACGGCGCGTGTGGCCTTCATCAAGCCCGCTAATTGCAGCAATGTAATCAACAGCGGCAATAAAACCAGCTAAGGCTTCGAAGCTTTGCGTGCCTGTTTCCCATCGACCTGGTGCTACATCTTTAGCTGGTTCTACTTTGTAAGGCGTAAAACCTTCAAGATGCTGTGTTTTACCGTACACCATGCCTAAGTGAGGACCAAAAAACTTATAGGCAGAACAAGCCAAAAAGTCGCAATCAAGGGCCTGAACATCAACAAGCTCATGCGGTGCATAATGCACGGCATCAACGTACACTAATGCGCCTACAGCATGGGCGAGCTCTATAATACGTTTAATATCGTTAATAGAACCCGTAGTATTTGAAGCGTAAGTTACCGCAACCAGTTTAGTATTGCTGTTTAATAAGCTTTCAAACTGCGCCATATCTAAGCTGCAATCAGCCTCGTTAATTAAAGCGGTTTGAACTTTAACGCCTTTATCTTGCGCTGCTTGCTGCCATGACGATACATTTGAGAAGTGATCAGCATTAGTCACAATAATCTCATCGCCGGCTTGCCAATCGCGTGAAATAGCACGGCTAAAGCTAAAGGTAAGGCTGGTCATGTTAGGGCCAAACACTATATTTTGTGCACTTGGCGCATTAAGTAAATCGGCTGCTGCTTGGCGCGCATTTGCCATTAGCTCAACTGTTTTATCACTTGAAAAAAACGCACCGCCTAAGTTTGAGTTGTAGTGCCCTAAATAAGCAGTCATTGCACTTAGTACAGACTGCGGCACTTGAGAGCCACCTGGGCCATCTAAAAATATTGGCGATTTACCATCAACGGTTTGTATTAATGCAGGGAACTGCTCACGTAATTGCGCTATGTTCATGAGCATTCCTTAAGAGGTAAGTACAAAACAATCCAGGTAACCTGGCTTGTTTGTATCTACTTTGTTCATTGGCGTTGCATTGTGCCAAACTTGACGGTCGTTTATTAGTGCAAACATTCCGTCTTTAATTTCCATTTTAAAACACGGTTCTGCTTGCTTATTTTCGTATACAAGCAGCTCGCCGCCTTCTAAGTTTTCGTGAGAAACACCACATACACAAACATGGTCAAACCCATCTTGATGCACACCTTCTGGTGCTGCGGGCGTATCGCTATCAATGGCAAGCATTCTAAATTGGTGAATTTCAATATCACGGCCTTCATCAATGCCGGTAAGCTCACAAAACTCACTTACAATGCTTTTCATACCTTCTGACTCAAGTAAGCTTTGCTCTAAGTTTTCATAAGTACGCTCAACATTACCCTGAAAGGTATTAATAGAATCGTCTTGAACAAACGCTTTGGCAGCTTGTAGTTTTAGCTCACCATTTTGAAATTTAATTACCGAGTAACGACGCTTACGAAATTCACCATCTGCATACGGATTAGCAGGTAGGTTATCAAAAGAAGGCTTAACCAAATCAATATTTGCTTGGTTAATAAAACGAAGTTGCAGTAAATTCTGGTTGTTTAATGCAGTCATAAAATCTCGCTTAAAATAATGAGAATATTGAAAGGGATTTTAATGCATGTAGAAAGGATTTTCTGAGCATAAATTGAGGCATAAAAGATAAAAAGTTAAATTTTAAGATATAAAATTCTAGTTTATTGAAAATTTAATTCAAAAAAATTGGCTACACTGTGTAGCCAATTTATTAAATTTAATCACCGCTCTAATTTTAGAGCGAAACTATAGAGCGTATTCACTCCATTAGTTCAAATGCGATATTAATATCGCAGCTTTGCGCCAAATAATGAACCGTGTATGTATTGTCTTCTAAAACGCCATCACACCCGCTAATAGACTCTAATTTATAGCCTGCATTTGCAGAAATATTAAAGGTTAACGTATCGCCATGAAAGCTTGTGTAGTTTTCAACCCCGTTATTTACCACACCATTACCATCTGAATAAACTGTAACATCATACCTTGGCGCAAAAATCGTAAAGGTCATCTTTTCTTGATTTTGACATGCTGTACCTTGTAAATACTCACAAAGCACTATCTCATCGCGATCATTCGAGATAAATTCAATCACCTTATTTTGGCCGTCTTGTTCGTAGGTAAACTTACCTTCAACTAATTCAAGTGATCCAGCTTTAATATCGTTTTTCCAAAGCTCGTACCCATCTATATAGTAAATACCCCACTTTACGAAGCTCTCACCACTGCGTTCGTAAATTTCAAAAGGGATTTCATGCTCATAAAACTTATCAGCGCTTGTATTTTCAATATAGTTTTCAAAGTAAAGTGATGCGTAAGAAAGGTTTTCTTCCCCTGAATTAGTATCAAACGATCTAGATACACGCTCTACAACTTGGTAACTATCATTTTGATTAATAAGCCTATAATCCATCGTATAATCAATTAAGCACGTTTCTAAAGTCAAATCACAATCGGAGCCGTATGTTCCTGTAAGTTGATCATATTTTCGGCTTCGACTAAAGCTTTCATCTTTAAACTCACCTTGAATGGAACTTGTTGAATAAGTGAAGAATACTTGACCATCTTCATATACTTGTAGCTCATCCCAAATGGTCTCTAAGTCATGACCTTGTTTAAATAAGTGACGCCCAGCAAAATTACTCGGTGTTATAGGTTGTTCTTCAAGCCTTATCATCACGGCAACATTTACCTGTCTTTCATCTTCATACTGGCCTTGCATTATCATTTGATAGCCAAGGTCTATATCCTTAATAATATAGATATCTTCAACACTATCAGAAGTCGTAATTTGAAACCCTACTTCTGTTTGCTGCCAAGTAAAACTTTCTGCTTGCGTTGTATCAATAGTATCGACTACATTACCTGTTCCATCACCATTTAGCAGTAATTCCTTAACTGTACTCTCAGATGGAATATCCAAAGACCAGCTACCAACCAAATCGCTTGGGGTTAAATCAATTTGAGATGCTACAGAATCAAATAATTTAACATGGCTATCACTGTGCCACTCTTCAACTAGTTCCTCGTTACGAAACTTACTTATACTCTGCGTCATTTCGTACCAGCCGTTACCTAAATCAAAACGCTCCTTTAGTACCATACTGGTCATTACATCTTTACGTCTGACTTCTACTTGAGTGCCATTTTCAACTTCATACGCAACACTTTCATTTAAAACATACTCATCAGAAAAATAAACTCTAATTTCATCAAAGTATTTATACCAAGTGATCGCAACCTGGTTATTGCCAGTAAATGCGCCCTCTTCATTTTCGTTGAGCTCTAATTTGAAAGAGGTAGAGGTAAAATAATCAGGATTATTAATTAAAAATTGCCCTGATATTGTTTCTGGCTTTTCCACAAATGTAGCATTAATTTCGCAGTCACTGTGTCCACTAAAGGCAATATAATATTCCCCCTCAATATAACCTTCGCAGCCTTCTATTGAATCAACTTCATAGCCCTCATTAGGCACTATATTAAAACCAACCAACTGAGCAAAAGGCACCTCTTGCACTGCTGGCTGTAATTGACCAAATTCATTAGATAGAGCTGTTAAAGTCACTCGTGGGTTTTTAGATTGATAGACTGTTTTATCGCTCTGTGTACAGCTACTACCTTGTTGGTAATTACAAATAGTGTATGTTTCACCATCACCACTAACAATTTCAAAAAGCCATGTTTGCGCATTTTTTTGATATTCAATGACACCTTCATTCAACTGCGCTTCATACTCTATGCCATCGATTGTTATCGTAAATGAGCCGTCATCGTAATTAACCCGGATTCGATCCTCTATTACTTGCTCACCAGCACTTTTATAAAGATTAAAACTGCTTTGTAATAAGTAGGGGGTAAACTCTGAATAGCTTAGCTCTTTACTGTACTGATAAATAAGTAAACCTTTTTGGATATCATCAATATCTCCTTCAGGAGAAAACCATTTAAACTCTCTTAGTAAGTAATATTGACTGTCTTCTACTGCAATGATGTCATGGGTTACTTCGGCGCTTAAGTAGCAGGTTTCATCAAACCCTTCACAACTGCTAACGGTGTAGTCATTATATTCATAACGGCGTCTAGTTAGTTTTCCATCCTCAAGAATCCCTTGGTAAGACGTAGTTCCTAGCCCTAACATTATTGTGCCATCGGCAAACACGTTCATATCATAAAGTTGTGACGTGCCAACAAAGCCCTGCCAACGCCCAACTAAATCGTCATTTGATAAAGACACCGCTTCTCTTTTTATCATTAAGCCATATTGGCTATCAGCTGGGTCGGCTGATGTAGTATCTAATGAAACTAGCTGATAGCCTGCTTTTAAATTTTTAGTAAACCAAAAATTTGTTGTTCCAACGCTACCGTCTTCATCATAGGTTACTTGTAATTGATTATTAGTCAGCTCCCACTCAAACGGTGCTGAATTATCACTTAAAACAGCGCCGGTCCCATCCTCATAGAAAGCAATAGTCTCTAGGTGGCTAATGAAATTACGGCTTTCTGTACGTTCCATTTCCCATTCACCGACAATATCTCCGACGGTCAAACTTAAGGTTTTACTTTTAAGAATAAGGTTGGTGGTTTGTATTTCTTGCTTGTTTTGCGCTTCAACGCTGTTTTCATAAACTGAAATATCGCTTTTAATATCTACTGTTTTAAAAACATCGTTTTCGCCGAGTACTTGTAGCGAAAATGAATTTAAATGCTCCTCATAAATAGTTTCAACATCTTCTTCGATCTGGGAGTATTTATTAATAAGTACTGGAGACTGTAAATTAACTTCGATTTTACCACTTACTTCTTCCCACGTTACTGGGCTACCCGTCACTGCATGGTATTGACCAGTACCATTTTCATTTAAGGTTAAGTGACTAGCGGGGTTTGCATAATAACGCGGAGAATTAATTATATACTCACCAACCAACGGCTCTTTTGAGCCTGTTACTAAGTCTTCGTCTTCTTTAATTTCGGTTTTCGTTTGCTCTATTAGGTCGGGGTCTTGCTCGTTAACTTCTTCTTCAAATTGCTGTGCAACTTCTTCATCGGTAACTAAATCAAGGGTGCTTTCTACCCCCTCCGGCAACTCATAATCAGAATTATCTACAATAATTTTAATCAAGCTTGCAAGTTGTACTTTTTCATCAGCATCAACATTTAAAAGTGCATTATCTAGTTCATCTTCACTTGTCGGTTCATCACCATCTCTTACAATCAGTGCATACTCTGCTGTTGTCACATTAGTTGTGTTAACCCCAAAATTTTCATTACTGTCTAAAATGCCATCATCGCCTGCCTGCGTAGCTAACTTTTTAACAGAGCTAAGCTGAGAGATAAATTCAACCCCAGGATTTAAATCATCCCGCCCTTTAGCTTTAACTTTTACTAGGGTTTGCTCTAAGGCTTCATCGACATCTAATACTATTGTGTAAACACCATTTTCATCTGCTGTCGCTGAATAAACTTCATCACCTATTATTATTTCTACGCTTGCATAACTAATTGTATTATCGGTGATTAAGCCATTAAGAGTCACTGCCGTTGAGTTGCGTTTAATTAATACTTGCTGAGTAGCACTTGTTGTTGCCCCATCATCATCTTCTACAGTTACTGTAAAGTTGACAGTTACATCTTCTGTAATATCGGGGGAGAGGTATGTTATCTCATTTGAATTTGGGTTTTGTGCGCTGAGGTTTAAAGTCGAGTCATGCTGCCAATAATAATTTACTATTTCTCCATCTTGATCTGATGCGCTGGCAGTAAGTGAAAAGCTGGTTTTTTCTTGTATTTCGCCTTGCCCAGAAATTGCTACAGAGGGAGCTAAGTTTACGGTTTCGTCGCTATCCTCATCTTTATCAAAACTACAGGCCGAGACTAAAAAACACGTACTCACAGTACTCGCTATTAGTTTTAATCGGTAGTTACTTTTATATTCCATTATGTGCTCCGTGAGTTGTTTAAAGCGGAGCAAGAAAATACTTGTTGATTGCTCCCTCAATCTTTAACAAATGTTATTGTGACTTATAATTGTTCATTTTTTGTTAATTTTCAAATTAATTTACTAGTTATTATGCTAATTATTTATTTTTATAGTTTAGTTATTGAAAGTATTAGATTTTATTTTAACCAATAAAAAACCCGCCTAAGCGGGTTTTTTTAAAACAGGTTTAGATTATACAGCTTGCTGAATAATTACGTTGTCTGCTTTTTTAGTGTACTGAGGCATACGGTGGAAGTTCAAGTAACGGTATGTATCTGCAGCCGTTGCATTGATTTTCTCTGCGTATTCTTGGTACTCAGCTGGTGTAGGTAATTTACCTAAAATTGCCGCTACTGCAGCAAGCTCAGCTGATGCTAAGAATACATTTGCGCCTGTACCTAAACGGTTAGGGAAGTTACGTGTTGAAGTAGAAACAACCGTTGCTTTATCAGCAACACGTGCTTGGTTACCCATACACAGTGAACACCCTGGCGTTTCGATACGTGCACCAACACGACCAAAGATACCGTAGTAACCTTCGTCAGTTAGTTGGTCTTTATCCATCTTCGTTGGTGGAGCTACCCAAAGTTGAGTTGGGATACGACCAGTAAAGCCATCTAGTAATTTACCCGCAGCACGGAAGTGACCAATGTTAGTCATACAAGAACCGATGAATACTTCGTCGATTTTCTCGCCAGTAACATCAGAAAGTAAACGCGCATCATCTGGGTCATTTGGAGCACAGAGGATTGGCTCTTTAATTTCTGCTAGGTCAATTTCTACAACGTGCTTGTACTCTGCATCAGCGTCAGCTTCCATAAGTTCTGGGTTAGCTAACCACTCTTGCATTGCATTAATACGACGTTCGATTGTACGTACATCGCCGTAACCTTCAGAGATCATCCACTTAAGCATAACAATGTTAGACTCAAGGTATTCGCTGATAGACTCTTTAGAAAGCTTAACAGTACAACCTGCTGCTGAACGCTCTGCTGATGCATCTGATAATTCAAACGCTTGTTCAACAGTTAAGTGCTCAACACCTTCAATTTCTAGTACGCGACCAGAGAATTCGTTGATTTTACCTTTTTTCTCTACTGTTAATAAGCCTTGCTTAATACCGTAGTAAGGGATTGCGTGTACTAGGTCACGTAAAGTGATACCTGGTTGCATTTCACCTTTAAAGCGAACCAAAATAGACTCAGGCATATCAAGTGGCATAACACCTGTTGCTGCTGCGAACGCTACTGCACCTGAACCCGCAGGGAAAGAAATACCTAATGGGAAACGTGTATGTGAATCACCACCAGTACCTACAGTATCTGGTAATAACATACGGTTTAACCAAGAGTGAATTACACCATCACCAGGGCGAAGTGAAACACCGCCACGGTTCATGATGAAATCAGGAAGCGTATGGTGGGTGTTTACGTCAATTGGTTTAGGGTAAGCAGAGGTATGACAGAATGACTGCATTGTTAAATCTGCAGAGAAACCTAAACATGCTAAGTCTTTAAGCTCATCACGTGTCATAGGACCTGTAGTATCTTGCGAACCTACAGTGGTCATTTTAGGCTCACAGTATTGGCCTGGGCGAATACCTGCTACGTTACATGCTTTACCAACCATTTTTTGCGCTAGTGTAAAGCCTTTATCAGACACTTCTGTGACTGCTGGTACTTTAAATACGTCAGTAGCACCTAAACCTAAAGAGGTACGTGCTTTGTCTGTTAAACCACGACCAATGATTAGAGGAATACGGCCGCCGGCACGTACTTCATCTAAAATTACGTCTGATTTAAGTTCAAAAGTAGAGATAACGTCATCAGTACCGTGGCGCTTAACTACACCTTCGTATGGGTAAATATCAATTTGATCACCCATGTTGAACTCATCAACATTTAACTCGATTGGTAACGCACCTGAATCTTCCATTGTGTTGAAGAAGATAGGCGCAATTTTGTTACCTAAACATACACCACCAACGCGCTTATTAGGTACGTATGGGATATCATCACCCATAAACCAAAGCACAGAGTTAGTTGCAGATTTACGAGAAGAACCAGTACCTACAACGTCACCTACGTATGCAAGCGGTAAACCTTGAGTTTTTAATTCTTCAAGTTTAGTGATTGGACCTACTTCACCCGCTTTGTCAGGAGTGATACCGTCGCGCTCATTTTTTAGCATTGCTAAAGCATGAAGTGGGATATCTGGACGTGACCATGCATCTGGTGCAGGTGATAAATCATCAGTGTTTGTCTCGCCGGTTACTTTAAATACAGTAACAGAGATTTTTTCAGCAACAGCTGGCTTGTTAGTAAACCATTCAGCGTCTGCCCAAGATTGAATAATCTTTTTAGCGTGCTCGTTGCCTGCTTTTGCTTTTTCTTCTACGTCGTAAAATGCATCAAACATTAATAATGTGTTTGATAGACCTTTTACAGCGATAGGCGCAAGGGTTTCGTCATCAAGTAGCTCAATCATTGGGGCGATGTTGTAACCACCTAACATTGTACCTAATAATTCTGCTGCTTTTTCTTTAGATACTAATGGAGATTGTGCTTCGCCTTTAGCAACTGCCGCTAAAAAGCCTGCTTTGATGTATGCTGCATCATCAACGCCTGGTGGTACGCGGTTGATTAGTAAATCTAAGATGAACTCTTCTTCACCCGCTGGTGGGTTTTTAATTAGTTCAATAAGATCAGCCGTTTGCTGAGCATCTAATGGCGCTGGTACGATACCTAACGCGGCACGTTCTTCTACGTGTTTACGATATTCTTGTAGCACAATATTGCCCTCTTGGTGACGTGAAAGTATTCGGTAGCGCCTCATGCGCAAAAAAAGTAACCCAATACTTATAGTATTCTAACGCGGGATTATAAAGCTTTTATGTATAGATGAAAATCCATCCAGCTAAGCAACTGATTATACCGGCTATAAATATTATGAATAGTGGTAAGCGTAAATTCTATTTTCGTGAATGTTTGTTAAGTAATAATCATTCTTGTTTAATCAAATTAATACTGCATATGCTGTTTTAAAGGCATAAAAAAACCCAGCACTAAGCTGGGTTTTTAAAATAAAGTAAGTAACTATTAACGCTTAACTTTTACACGTTCAATAGATTTTACATGTGCTTCTACACGACGGTTTTCAGCGTGAGCTTCTTTCGTGTTAGCTGTGTTTTTAAGACGTTCTTCACCTAGGCCAACAGTTGTAATGCGATCTTCAGCAATGCCATCTTTAATTAGCTCTTGTGCTACATCATCAGCACGCTTTTTAGAAAGCATCTTGTTGTAGTTTGCGTTACCTACAGCTGACGCGTGGCCTTCAAGTAGTACAGTTGTATCTTCGTGCTCTTTTAAGAACTCAGATACTGATGCAATGTCGTCAAAGTAACGTTGACCAACTTGTGCAGAATCATGTGGGAAAGTAACTAATAAGCTTGTTGTTACTTCACGGTCTTCGTATAAAGTACAGCCATCGCCATCAACAGCGTCTGTCATTGGCGTGTTAGGACATTTATCATCTTTATCTAGGATGTTGTCGTTGTCGCTGTCTTTAGGTTCTACAGGTACTTCTACTACTGTAGGCGCTGGCTCTACAGGCTGTGCAGGCATAGAGTTTTGGCCAAATAAGTAGTTAATACCAATTTTAGCACCTACATCTGTGTAACCTTTATCAAGACCTTGGTATACCGCAGTTTCAGCGTTTACGAAAAAGCCATCAGTAATAAAGTGTTGGTAACCAACACCTGCGTTTAAAAATGTGTTGTCATCTACTACGTCCATTTCTTTAATACCGAATAGACCGTAGAAAGGGCCGCCGTCAAGGTGGTAAAGCGCATCAATACCGTAACGCTCGCCGTCGATATTATTACGATTGCCCGCAGCTTTATCGAACGCGTTAAAGTCCATATCTGCATACTCAAGGCGTGCGCTCCAGTAATCGCTGAAACGGTAACCTGCTTCTACACCCCAACCAGTTGACTCGTTTACGTCAAGGCCAGCTTGAGCGCGCATGTTTTCCCATGACGCATCATAGTAGTCACCAAATGCACCAATGTAGAAACCTTCTTCTTTATCGGCAGCGAATGAAGACGCGCTAGTTGCAGCTAACGCAATTGCAATTGTAAGTGATTTTAATTTCATTGTTTTCTTCCCATTTTAACAACTTAGAAAATTGTAGCTAATCAATACTAGCTCAACCAGTTTTGTACACACTACCCGAGCTTTTGTTAATCGATACTTAACGAAAAATAAAGTTTATAAATTTTTTCAACGATCTACAGGCATTCCAACCACCAATTGTAGGTTAAGTAAAAATTTTTACCTAATCTGCAATTAATAAATTATGGTAATTTATAAATAGTTACTTTTTATGAATGCGCACAATAACACCGAGCGAGTAACTGCTCAATCATTGTACACTGTATTATTTAATAATGACTATTTATAATCAAAAACTTACAATTAATTACAATACTTAAGTGCCGCAAAAAGTTTGATAGCCCTTGTCATCTTTACCTGTCTCTTGAAAGCGGGCTAAATTAGCTGTTTTATCATATGGGTTACTCATCACCGTTAAAAAGTCGCTTAGCAGCTCGCTCTCGCCGTGTTGATTATATTGCGCAAGGATTTCTTCGACGATGTGATTACGCGGTATAACCCTTGGGTTAGCCGCTCTCATTAGGTTATAGCTGTTTTCATCACATCTTTTTTGCCATAACTGGGCCCATTGCGTTAATTCATTTGGCACTTTGCCACCCTTTAGTGACTCAGTTAGGGCATCAAAGGTATTGGTATAATCGAGCTTATGCTCTTGAAATAACAATAATAACTTACTTACAAGCTCTACATCGTCTTCTTTATAACCTGCTGAGCCTAATTTTTGTGCCCACATTTGATTATATTGCGCGTTAAATAACGTAGAAAACTGATTAATTAGCGGCGTCATTAAACTTACAGCTTGTTCGTCATCTTCATCTATTAGCGGGATTAGGCTCTCAGCTAAACGCGCGCAGTTCCAACTTACAATATTTGGCTGATTACCATAGGCATAGCGACCTTGCTTATCAATTGAGCTAAACACGGTATCAAAATCAAAGGTATTCATCATTGCACACGGGCCGTAGTCGATAGTTTCGCCGCTTATCAAGGTATTATCAGTATTCATAACGCCATGAATAAAGCCTACTCGCATCCAGCTAATAACCAGCGCTAGCTGACTATTTATAACGGCTGCTAAAAAGTCTAAATAGCGCTGAGCCCCTGTTGATTGAATACTTGGGTAATGACGCTCAATGGCTACATCAGTTAATTTTTTTAATCCCTCTACATCACCTTGAGTTGCTAAATACTGAAACGAGCCAACGCGAATATGGCTATTTGCTAAGCGGGTAACAATTGCGCCAGGTTGCGGCGGATTACGATAAACAGCTTCGCCTGTGCCGACAACAGCCAAACACCGCGTGGTTTTAATCCCTAAGCCATGCATAGCTTCGCTCATAATATACTCGCGAATAGCGGGGCCTAGTGCACATCGTCCATCGCCTCCTCTTGAAAAAGGCGTGGCGCCTGAGCCTTTTAACTGAATATCCCACAGCTGATTTTTATCATCGCTGATAGCACCCAGTAAGTGCGCTCGCCCATCACCCAAGCGCGGCGAAAAGTGCCCAAACTGATGCCCAGAATAGCCAAGCGCTACAGCACTTACCGGTTGTGGCTCGTTACCAGCAAAAGTACTGGCGCGCAGCGCTAGCTCAACATCTATATTAAACTGCTGTGCTAACGCTTCGTTCCACAAAAGTAATTGCGGGGCAGCAACGCTTGAAGGACTGTCCTCTATTGCGAAGTTATCTGCTATGTCTGTGTATCTTGGCACTAGTTTCATGGTTAATCCTCTGTTTGCTGGCTTATGCCTACGCGATTGTCGCCCACACTGTAAGCCACAATTAAGCTAAGTTCTTGCAGGCTCAAACCACTTTGTTTTTGCATTTCGTTAAAAAATGCCTGTGCGGCAGTGAGTGATTTTTTAGTTTGCAGGCCGCCATCTATAATTTTGTGCGCTCTTAGGTAACTTTCTACATCTCGCGAAAGTAAAAAAGTATCTTTACCAAGCGCTCTTAAGGCATACGGGCCAGTATTTCCACCCAAACGGGCGCCGTGTTTTTTTAAATATGCCCATAAACCAATAATGTCATCGCTCGGCCAGTTAGCTACGAACTTGCTAAAACTGCCATGTTGCTGTGCTATTTCGTGGATCATGTAGGCATTTTCAGGAATTGTTTTTACCTTTTTATAATTACGAATAATACGCTCATCAGTTGCTTTTTGCTCGAGCATATCGGGCGGCATCATAAGTAATTTATCAACACTAAATTGCCAAAAAACCTCTCTGAAACCGGGCCATTTACTGTTTATTACCGACCAGTAAAACCCGCTTTGAAATACTTTTCGGGTAAACTCTTCAAGCCAGTCGTCGTCACTTAATGCGCTTAATGCTTTTTTAGATAAGGGTTTTGCGAGTAATAACTTAAGCATTTTTTCAGAACCTTTTCGCTCTACTGCTCGCTTATAAATATCGCTAAATTTTTCCATACTTATTAAATACCTCATCACTGCTCATAGGGTTAGTTTACGAGAAAAGCAGCCAATACGTAACCACCCACATTTTCGATGAACTAATCTGTATCCTGCAACTTGACACCTAGACGGCTAAAATGTTTTAATCGCCGCAATTACCCTATTTAAATTGTATTTTGTTAAACCTTTTGCGGTTTAAACAAAATACAAAGGGCTAGAAGAGGTGCGTTATTCAGGTAGCGTATGTTAGGAGCGCAAACTCCAGTGAGCATATGTGAGGGGAATACCGCCGAGAGGTAAACGCTTTTGCGAAGCAATTACTTCGGGCGACTAGGTTGAATCCTAGCGACTGTCACCAATAGCTGTTTTAAAACAGCTTATTAGTTTGGTGGAGAGCTTCTGGTCTTAAATAATAAGGCCGTGCGCCCTATTATTTTAAGCCCATTCGCTCTTCGAATACTGTTCGAACGACGTTAATGCGGCTCACATCATACAGCCTCCTTAATATCTCGAACACCTTATAGGTTCGTAAGAGATGATTCACAACTTCAATTTAGACGACTACGCACTGTGGACAGCGCTTGTTACGCCGTTTGATCAACAAGGTAATGTTGACTACGACACGCTCACAACACTTGTTAGCGAACAAGAAGCGGCACACAACGGTATTTTACTGCTCGGTAGCACAGGTGAAGGCTTAGCCCTTACGCTTAAAGAGCAGCAAGGTATTGTTGAGCACATGTGCCAATTAAAACCCAATGTACCGCTTATGGTTGCTGTTGGTGGTAGTAACTTGGCCCAACAAAAAGAATGGGTTAGCTACTGTAACCAATTACCTATTCACAGCTACTTATTAGGCTCGCCTCTTTATGCAAAACCAGGGGCTGTAGGTCAAACACATTGGTACGAAAGCTTATTAAACGAAAGCGCGCATCCGTGTATGTTATACAACGTACCTGGGCGCAGCGGTGTAAGCATTCCTATCGAAACCATTGAAAACTTAAAAGCGCATCCAAAACTGTGGGCTTTAAAAGAAGCCAGTGGCAACATCACCCAATTTGAAGCATACCGACAAGCCGCGCCTAATTTAGCGCTATACAGTGGCGACGATGCACTTATGCCCTACTTTGCCCAAGCAGGTGCAAAAGGCTTAGTTTCGGTTGCGGCCAATGCATGGCCTTTGCAAACACACGAATTTGTAAAGCGCAGCCTAAGCGGTCAACACCCCAATTTATTTGCTCAGTGGACTCGCGCTATTAATAGCCTATTTGCTGTAGCAAACCCTATACCCGTTAAAGTGCTAATGCACCAGCAAGGGCGTTTAAATAGCCCACTGTTGCGTCCACCTTTAACGCATCTTGAGTTAACGCAAACCGATTGCATTACCACTGCAAACGACACCATTTTATCTTGGCATTAAACACAGGTTTTTATAATGAGCTGGTTAGAACTACTAAATAATTTAGAATCGGGCGCAGTACGCGCAGCATCACAAAACGAAAGCGGCCAATGGGAAGCTAACGTAGAAGTAAAACAAGGCATTTTAGAAGCCTTTAAAAATGGCACTAACACCGAGTTTGCAGGCGGGTTTGTTGATAAGCATAACCTTGCACCACAAGAATTTAGCACTGAAGATGGCGTGCGTATGGTACCAGGTGGCACCAGTGTTCGCCGCGGTGCCTACGTAGCTAAAGGCACTATTATTATGCCACCAGCGTACGTAAATATTGGCGCATACATCGACGAAGGTACTATGGTTGATAGCCACGCATTAGTGGGTTCGTGTGCACAAGTTGGTAAAAATGTACATTTAAGCGCAGCTGTTCAACTTGGTGGTGTACTTGAGCCAATTGGGGCAAGCCCAGTAGTGGTTGAAGACGATGCGTTTATTGGCGCAGGTTGTGTTATTGTTGAAGGCGTAGTGGTTAAAAAAGGCGCTGTACTTGCACCAGGTGTGCGTTTATCTGCAACTATTCCGGTTTACGACTGTGTTAACGAGCGCCAGCTAGATAAAGGCGAGCCAATTCCAGAGTACGCTATTGTAATACCAGGTTCTCGCCCTGCGTCTAACGAATGGGCTCGTGAGCAAGGCCTAAGCATGTCGTGTGCACTCATTGTTAAATACCGCGACGAGCAAAGCGATGCATCGTTATTGCTAGAAGAGGTTTTACGATAATGAGCTTTTTGAGCACGCCTATCAAGGCCGCCGTAAATACACTTACTCAGCAACTTGATACACCTTTTTTTGTTTACGACTTAGACAAACTAAACGCACACCTTACCCGTTTAGTTGCGCAAACCGATGTAAAGCTTTGGTATGCGGTAAAAGCCAATCCGCTTTCTAAGGTTATTCAATGCCTAGACAGCGCCGGATTTAACTTTGACGTAGCAAGTAAAGGTGAGCTTGAACAAGTCCTTGCACAAGGTATTAGTTCACAGCGCGTGCTCAACACAGGGCCTGCAAAGAGCCCTAAACAAATTAAACACTTTATTGAGCGCGGCGTGCGTATTTTTGTTGCCGAAAGCCTCAATCAAGTACGTTGGTTAAACCAGCAAGCGCAGCTGCAAAATACGCAGCTGCAAGTATTACTGCGTGTGCAATTACGCTGGCCAGAAGGTGAAAAAAACCCATTAGGGGGTGACAGCCTTACTCCGTTTGGGCTTGGTTGCGATGAATGGCAAGCGCTCAATACCCGCGATTACCCAGCACTTAATTTTGATGGCCTACATATTTTTCAGTGGGGCAACATGCTTAGCACACAAAAGCTAAGCGAGCTGTGGTCGCAAATGATTGCACCGCTTACCACCTTGGCTAATAACTTAAATATAAACCTGAAAATTTTAGACTTAGGCGGCGGTTTAGGTATCCCTTACACACCAAACGATGCAACACTTGAGTGGGATGGATTAATCACCGCGCTGGCAAAAATTAAAAAAGATGCGGGTGTAGACGAGCTTTGGATGGAGCTTGGCCGTTACGCTGTAGGCGAATGCGGTCATTACGCTAACCCCGTCGTTGAGTGCAAACAAAACTACGGGCAACAGCAAGTTATTTTAACCGGTGGTATTAACCACTTATTACGCCCTGCTGTTACAAGCCAAGATTTTCCTGCGGCGTTACTACGCGAATCAACGGCGCCAGAACAAGCAATGAGCTTATACGGCCCATTATGTACTGCCCTTGATTGCTTAGGCGAGCATACCCTACCAAGCGATTTAAACGAGCAAGACTGGCTGGTGTTTAGCCAATGTGGCGCCTATGGTTTTACCGAAAGCATGCCCTATTTTTTATGCCATGAACTAGCTGCAGAATACGTGTTACAAAATGGCGAGCTCACGTGTGTGCGCCAAGCAGAAGATGCCAGTCACTACTTAAGGTAATAAACATGAGCATAACAACACCCATTAGCCAAGAAAACATTGTAGTAGGGGAAGTAGCAAACGGCTTACCCCTAACTATTCCGGTGTATCGCTTAAAAGGCGATGGCAGCGGGCCAAGCGTGTATATTCAAGCCAACATGCATGGCGCCGAGGTACAAGGTAACGCGGTTATTTTTCAGCTGCTAGAGCAGGTAAAACAGCTCAATTTAAAAGGCGACATTACCTTAGTACCATATGCTAACCCTATTGGTTGCAATCAAAAATCAGGGGAGTTTACCCTTGGCCGATTCGACCCTATTACTGGCACTAACTGGAACCGTATGTATCACTACAATAGTGATTTAGTCACCCAGTTTGCCAAAGATCATAGCCAGTACGACGATGCAGCTTTAAAAGATAACTTTAAACAAGCCTTGCTTGATGAAATAGACACCAAACTTAACGGCCCCGCATATTTACTCAATACCGGTAAACGCATTGCGCTTAACCTGCAAAAGCTTGCGCACCAAGCCGACATAGTGCTCGATTTACACACAGGCCCTATTTCCAGTAAGCATTTATATTGCCCAACCTATGCAACAGACAGTGCTCGTTATTTTAATATTGAACATGTACTGCTGATCCCAAGCGACTTTGATGGCGCTATGGATGAAGCTAGCTTTTGCCCATGGTGGCACTTAAGTGATGCACTTAGTGCGCAAGGCAGGGACTTTAATGTACAGGTTGAGGCCTTTACAGTAGAGCTAGGCAGCCAAGAAAAAATAGATTTAGCAGCCGCCTTTGACGATGCAAACAGCATTTTAAGCTATTTGAACCATAAAAATGTATTGGTAGATGCAGTGCATCAACCTAAGCAGATGACCCGTTATGCGTGCCATTTAGATGACTACTTTGCTTATTATGCGCCGATTGGCGGCATGGTTGAATATGTTGCCCCATTAGGCGCACACATAAAGGCAGGTGAGCCAATAGCCCATATATTGCGCATGGAGCGCTATTTAACTGAGCAGCCCCTACAAACATTAAGCCTCGATTGCGATGCAATTGCTATTTTGCATTTTGCCTCAGCAAGCGTAAACCAAGGCACTGAACTTTATAAGTTTTTTACTAACGTATTTGAGTTATAACGCACCGCGCTATAACTCCCCCTTCTCATTGCGTGAGAGTAAGTTAACTAACTTACAATATAAGCGGCTATATGCCGCTTTTTTTGATCTGTGATAACGGTGTAAACGTAAGGTAATCAAATAAGTCTAAATTCAGTGAAAGTTCACTGTTACAAATGTAAAAACACGTTATAATTTATAAATCTACCTTACTCTCAAAGGAATAAACAATGAGCTGGCGTTATTGGATTGCAGTTACGGCTTTACTAAGCACACCCTCTTTTGCCCAACAAGAGGTTAAAAAAAATGAACAAGACAACGACATAGAGCTAGTTAAGCAATGTATTTTAAATGAAGTAATTGGTGGCGATGGTAAGCAAACCTTAGACGAGCTGCGCACAAAGTGTTCCGCCCTTGAAGAAAACAAACAACTTACCGCACTTGATAAACGCAAGGCTCGCGAAGAGGTAAGTAAAAAAAATCGTAACGTAATTACGCCGCATAAACGTAACTACATTTTACCTTTATCGTATGTCTCGCACCCTAACGATCGCCCGTTTGATGGCTTTGACGAGCTAACAGATGAAGAAAATGGCGAACCCCTTGACAACCTAGAGGCTAAATATCAGCTTTCTATTAAGGTGCCACTGTACGATGATTTTGCAGATGACGACCAAGCCATATTTTTTGGCTTTACCTTGCAGTCGTATTGGCAAATTTATAACTCAGAGATTTCTTCTCCGTTTCGTGAAACCAACTACGAACCAGAAATATTTTGGGTAAACTACCTAGACCAAGAAAACGTACTTTGGGGCGACGAAATGGCCATAGCGCTGGGTATTTCGCACCAATCTAATGGCCGCAGCCAGCCAAACTCTCGTTCATGGAACCGAATTTACGCCGATTTTATATGGGAAAAGAGCGGTTTTGTATTTAGCTTTAAACCTTGGTATCGCATTGCCGAGGATGAAAAAGACAATATATTAGAAGCCGATGGCGACGACAATCCAGATATTTACAAATACATGGGTTACTTTGAATTTGGCGGGGCGTATCGTTATCAGGATCATGAGTTTAGCTTTATGACGCGTAATAATTTAAATTCAGATAACCGTGGTGCACTTCAACTAGATTGGTCATTCCCTCTTTGGGGTCGTTTGCGTGGCTACGCACAATATTTTAACGGTTACGGTGAAAGCCTAATTGATTATAACGCTGATGTAGAGCGTATTGGTGTAGGTATATTACTTACTGATTTACTCTAATTTATTAATACGCCATAAAAAAAGCCAAGCCCTTTTATAAAGTGCTTGGCTTTTTTATTAAAGCGTTACTCGTTATTTTTTAACGGCAAACACCCCTTCAAACTCTGCAACAACATCGCTGCCATCAAATATAGTAACAGGTACTACATAACTTGCTTTGCCTGTTGTTTCCAGCTCTCTGAGTTTACCTTTACAGGTTTGCACATCAACACAACCGCGTGGGTCGGTATTAAGTGGTTTTAAGTATTTTATAGTGGCATCGGCTAATACAATATTACCCTCAAGCCCTGCCTCTTTAAGCGCTAGGTACGTTGCGCCCCAACCGGTTAAGGTTGCTAAGCTGTATATAGAGCCTGCAAACATAGTGTTGTGTAGGTTTAAGTTAGCGTCTAAATCAGCACGCGTTGTAAACTGCCAATCTGTGTAGCTTTCTACTTTTATACCCATTGCATCACTAATTGGGATTGATTCACGCCAAATATTTTGCAGTACTTGCGTCCAATCAGGGTGGCGAAACCAACCCGGCTCACTAGGCTTTTGCTTAATCATTTTGAAATGTTGTACATCGCCATACGCTAAGTGGGCTTTTTCTTTTAGCTCGTAGCCATGGCGCTTATAAAACTCAAGCGCACGCTCGCGAGCAAATAACACTAATTCGCCTGCATTTTGCGTCCATGCTATTTTTTCAAGCTCGTGTAATAAACGGCTACCAATATGTTGATTACGGTTGCCTTCGGCTACGGCCATGTAACGTACTTGCGCTTGTTCATGGTTGTTAAAGTGTAAACGGGCCACACCAAGCACATCACCGTTGTTATTTTTTATAAAGCGATGCTCTGAGTCTTGTTCCATATCATCTTGTTCAGAGCCTCGAGGCTCATTCCAAGGCGCACGTAGTACTTCCCAACGTAATTGATAGTACGCTTGCCAGTCTTCGCTGCTCTGCGGTGTCGTTACTTGAAACATATATACTCCTGTTGTTTTGCCGTAAATAAAAAATAAAGGCTACGGCATGTAATCCAACTGAATAACTCTTTAACCTGCACATTGGTTTTTACATTAGAAAATTAAAGATTAAGTTGGTTGGAATTATTATGGCAAATACCATACTCCATCTTTTAAACACTGCCAATACGACTTTGGTAAGCAAGCGAAAAAATAACTGTTTTACCCATCGCATCAGCTAGTTTATGCTGGGCCTTTAGGGATTGAACATGCACTGAGCGAAGGGTTCTGCCTTGGGAGAATTTACTCTTTGTTGCCTACATGGATATAAGCCAGTAGAGTAACGCAGGAGCAGTTACCTAGCCCACTAGGTTACGAATCTCGCGCCGCGATTAAATCGCCCCTAGATTGAACAAACTTTAATCCTGAAAGGTCAACAGGCCCTTAATGTTATGAGCGATTTTATAAACCCTTTAACGGGTGTAGTGAGTAGCCACTTTATTAGTCACAGCCAAGATATTGGGCAACTAGTTTACTGGCATAAATATGCAGGCGATCACATACAGGTTCGCCATTCCGGTCAGCTTCGCTGGCTGCTAATTAACGATACGTTGCAATCGGTGATAGAGCTTAACAATCCACAGCGCTTACTATTTCCACATTTAACCTATTTAGCTAAGCAGTGGCAAACCTTAGCACCACCAAATCATGTGTTAGAACTTGGCCTTGGCGGTGGCGCTATACGTAATTACTTACAATACACTTACCCGCAGGCACACGTAACATCAGTTGAAAAAAATGCAGATATAATTGCCTGCTATACAGATTTTTTCGCTCTTAAAAACCAAAGTGACGTGCAGTGTGATGACGCGCAAAATGTACTTAGCAAGGCACATAACCATGACTGGATTATTCTTGATTTATTTAGCCAGATAGATGCACCACGATTTTTGTTTGAACGCGCTTTTTATCAAAAAATATACGATGCGCTAAACGCAGGTGGCACGCTATTTATAAACTTTTTGTCGCAACATGAGTCGCAGTTAATTCAGTTACAGCAATTACTATTTAATGTGTTTGGCGTAAAAGTAAGCCCGCATAAAATTGCGGGCTTTGTGAATCATATTATTATTGTTACTAAAGCAGGTAATTAAACCGATAAGTTAAACGTAACAGGTCCATCGTTACACAAGCTCACTTGCATATCGGCGCCAAACTCTCCCGTGGCAACACTAATACCCTGCGCTTTAGCTTGAGTTACAAAGTACTCGTAAAGCGCGTTAGCTTGGCTAGGTGTGGCTGCTGATGAAAAGCTTGGGCGCATGCCTTTTTTAGTATCAGCCGCTAATGTAAATTGCGACACCACGAGTAACTCACCGCCTATATCTTTTAGGCTTAAGTTCATTTTTTCGTTTTCATCAGTAAATATTCGGTAATTACTTACCTTATGCAACAGTTTGTCGGCGGCTTGCTCATCATCTGGTTTTTCAACACCGAGTAACAATAATATACCTTGGCCAATTTCACCTATAACTTGGTTATCAACTTCTACTTTGGCACCTTTTACACGTTGTATTAAGCCTTGCATTTAACTGCGTTCCTCTGTTTTTAGTTCTTCATCAATGTCTATCTCTGGTGTTTGTGGTACATGATTAGGGCTTATACAGGCGGTAAATTCGGCCCCTAATAACACCACCACCCACGACAAATACACCCACACAAATAAAATAGGAATGGTCGCAACAGCGCCATAAATTACTTCGTACGATGGAAAGTGGCTAATATAAAGCGCAAAGCCTTTTTTAGTCAGCTCAAATAATACTGCCGCAAAAAGAGCCCCAGGTAGCGCTGCCCGAATAGATACAGGCGTGTTAGGCACTAAAGTGTATAACATTAAAAAGCCAATCATCGAAAAGCCATAAGGCACCAGCTTTAACAAAAAGCCACTAAACCCAGGAATGCCCTGATCGGCAAACGACACTAACGAAACAATATACGATGTAACACCAATACTTGCGCCCAGCAGTACGGGGCCTAAGCTCAATACCATCCAATAAACCGCAAAAGAGATCATCATGGGGCGTTTTTTCTTAATACGCCAAATACGATTAAGCGTGGCATCAACATTACGTATAAGCAGCAGTGCAATCGCCGCTAAAAAGCCAATACCCACGGCGGTCATTTGGTTCGCATTGCCAGCAAAGGAGCTTATATGCTCTTTAATCACATCAGATGAGGTAGGTACAAAGTTAGTAAACAAAAAGCTTTCTATGGCTATGCGGGTAGATTCAAACCCCGGAAAGGCCGAAAATATTGCCACGCCTACCGCTATCAGAGGCACTAAAGAAAGCAAAGTAACATAGGCAAGGTAGCCTGCATTCACTGTAATTTGATCGTCTATACAGCGGTTAACGTATTGCATCCACCAGCTTGGCTGCTGCTTCAAAAAGGAGATAGCTTGCTGTTTATAAAGGGAGAGCTTATCATTCATACAATTGACTTGTGCTAATCGAATTTTGATTATGATAGCAATCAGCACCATAATTTACAGCACTTACTGGTAAATAGGGATCCAAATGAAAAAACAAACATTACTTAGCGCCTCGGTACTGGCCATTACGCTTACTTTATCGGGCTGTCAGTCGGCCTATTATTCTGCAATGGAAAAAGTAGGTGTACATAAGCGCGACATTCTTATTGACCGCGTAGAAGAAACCAAAGATTCACAAGAAGAGTCGCAAGAAGAATTTCAATCAGCACTTGAGCGCCTAACGACCTTAATTAATTTTGACGGCGGCGAGTTACAAGATGCCTACAATCAACTTAACGACGATTATGAGTCGAGCTTAGCAGCCGCTAATGAAGTGTCGAGCAATATTAATAAAGTTGAAGATGTAGCAGAAGCTTTATTTGATGAATGGAGCGATGAGCTTGAGCAATACAAAAGCGCGTCGCTTAAACGCGAAAGCAGTAAAAAGCTAGCGGCTACACAACGCCAATTTAGCCAGTTACTTCGCTCTATGCGCAGTGCAGAAAGTAAAATGGAACCAGTGCTATCGTCTTTACAAGATAACGTACTGTACTTAAAGCATAACTTAAACGCACAGGCGGTTGCCGCTATTAAAGGCGAATTCACTAATTTAAAGCGTGATATTCAAGTACTGATGAACGACATGAATAAATCAATTGCCGATTCAAACAAGTTTATAGAGCAAATGAATAGCGCTGGCTAATCAATTAAAATCTGCCTAACAAAGCCTGCATATTGCAGGCTTTTTTGTTGTTACGTTTTGTTACCTTTGAACTATTTGTTAATCTTTTGATGTTGTTATACTTTTATAAAAATAATAATAGATAACAAAAATGAAACTAAAAACTACCAGCCTTGTATTTATTTGTGGATTGCTTAGCGCTTGCGAAACCGCTAATCGCATTGAGGTGATTGCAGGGGAAAACACGCTTACACCGCAGCATCAAACAGGGGAGCGAAAAGGACGCTTTTATAACCTCTACCCTGGCAAAAAAACCTACCCCACCACCTGCGAAACCGACTGCTACCCGTCAAGCCCTAAATTACAATGCAAACAAGACGCTGAAGATTGCCAATTTATTGCTGAGCAAAAGCCAATTAATTTAAATACGGGCTTTACCGTGCGCTGGTTAGGGCACGCTGGGTTTATGATCCGCACACCTAACGGACAACATGTGCTATTTGATCCTGTAAAAGAGCAGTTCGACTCACCTGTTGATTTAGCCTTTAGGTTAGCCTCAGGGTTTTACAGGCAACCCGGCGATTGGCTTACACAAAACGAGCTTAAAAACCTAAGTGCAGTGATGTACTCGCATATTCATTACGATCACTTTAATAAAGCCGATATAGAAGAGCTTGGTAATCAACCTCGCTACTTAACGCCTTTAGGTATGGCCGACAACTTCCCTACTGGTGGCTATAACATTAGCGAAATGGCCTGGTATGCAAAAACACAGCTTGATGATTTAACGATTCATGCCCTACCAGCGCACCACTTTAGTAGCCGCGTATTGGTACCCTTTATTTACGAAGATAACGATAAAGACCTATGGAATGGCTGGTTGCTTGAGCAAAACGGCAGTACCGTGTTTTTTGCAGGCGATACCGGCTACTCAAAACACTTTAAAGATATTCAGCAAAAGTATGGCGATATAGACATATGCCTACTGCCCATAGCCTCGTATTACAGTGAAGACAGCCCTACTTGGTATCGTTATGTACACACCACACCAGAGGATGCTGTAAATGCAGCTAGTGACCTTAACTGTAAAGTAATGATACCGTGGGGCTATGGTAACTCAAGCTGGAAAATGGGCGACCGGACAAGCCATTCAGCACTGCTAAGGTTGCTACATATGCACAATAAAATGGCTTCAACCACACCTTTATATATTTTAAACGAAGGCGAAAGTATTTCACTGTAACTCATTGCTGAACTGTTTTAGGATGATTGTTATATCTAAATACATATTAACATTGAGAAATTAATGAAAAAACACGCATTAGCTTTAAGCTGTTTATTAAGCGCCCCAGTAATGGCCATTGATGTAGCGCACACATCGACCCCTATTACTATCGATGGCGTATCTGAAAGCGCATGGGATAAAGCAACGTGGCATGATATGCCGCATTTAATGGATGGCACCTTGCCCTCATCAGATGCCGACTTTAAAGGCCGCTACCGCCTGCTGTGGGATAAAAACTACCTGTATTTACAAGCGGATATAACTGACGATGTACTTATTGATACGCATCCAGACCCGACCGTAAAATATTGGGATGACGATGCGCTGGAAATTTTTATCGATAGCGACGCCTCAGGTGGTATTCACCAATTTAACCATACCGCGTTGGCATATCACATCGGCCTTGATAACCAAGCCGCCGATTACGGCCCCGATAAAAAAGCCCATTTATACACCGACCACTTAATAAGTAACTGGAAGCGTAATACCCAAGCCCCTTATAACATCACCTGGGAAGTTGCTATAAAGCTCTACCCTAACGATTACCAAGAAGGCGCTGTAAACACGCCCATTACGCTTAATGAAAAACAAGTCATTGGTTTTATGCTCGCGTATTGCGATAACGATGGCAGCGAAGTACGCGAGCACTTTATGGGCTCTCACGAAGTACAGCCAGTCAATGGCGACAGAAACCGCGGTTTTATAGACGCAGATGTCTTTGGCAAAATCACCCTGCTGCCAAAAAGTAACCACTAATAAATAGTTGAGAAGTAGGTTGGGTTGAGCGCAGCGAAACCCAACGAAAAAATACCCTACAAACAATGACAGATGCTTTGCATCCTAGCTATTTTAAATCTTCTTATACTTCGTAGGTATATTTCACCATGTATATATCCCTGTCACACTTAGCGGGGATTCTAATAATCTCTCTCTATCTTCTTTTGGTAAATCTAATTGATTTGGATAATATCCATTCATTTGAATATCTCTTTCTATTTTCCTAGCTGTATCGATGAATACTTTCAATACCTCGCAACTCGTATTTCTATGTGACTTACTTCGTATTGAAGTGACTGCATGAACAACTTCATCTCTGCTAATATCATCTGGCATTTTAATAATGATAGTTTCTTCAATAGTTTTCCCATGAGCTAGTAAATCTCTAAGGTCAAAGCATTTTTTGGCGTTTTGATATTCTCTTGTTCCAAGGTAGTCTGGTAAATTTACTTCTCCAAATAATTTTTTATGTAACTTCTTTCTATCTAATCTATCAGTATCCCAATCATCAAATAAAATCTGCCCAAAGTGATTAAGCATTGCTTCAATTGAGAATGCCACAAATACAATTCCGGTAACACAATGATGGTCAATTTCCCACTCTTCGCTAGCTCGTTTAGCTAATTCATAGCTAGTTGTTGCAACTCTAAAGTTATCTTTAGCGGAGCGCGATTCAAATTTTACAGTAATGGAGCTCATCATTTTTTACCCTGTAAATTAAAATACCTATTATCAAAAACCTTAGTATAAGCCATTTTTACCACTAACTTTATTCGACCAAACACAAAAAAGCCGCTGTATTTTGCAATACAGCGGCTTTTAAACCATTACTCTAAATTAATAGATTATGATTTTGGAGCACGACCCGCACGCTTACGCTCACTTTCAGTTAAGTGACGCTTACGGATACGAATGTTCTCAGGTGTTACTTCTACTAACTCGTCATCATCGATGAACTCAAGCGCTTGCTCTAGTGTGTAGTTCAATGGTGGCGTCAATGTTTGTGCTTCATCTGTACCAGATGCACGAACGTTAGTAAGTTGCTTACCTTTAAGGGCATTAACTGTAAGGTCGTTATCGCGGCTATGAATACCGATAACCATACCTTCGTAAACTTCAACACCGTGACCGATGAATAATTTACCACGCTCTTGTAAGTTAAATAATGCGTTAGTAAGTGCTTTACCTGTAGCATTTGCAATCATTACGCCGTTCTTACGAACACCTAGCTCGCCACCTTTGTGCGGACCGTAGTGATCGAATGTATGGTAAAGTAAACCAGAACCTGAAGTTAACGTCATGAACTCAGTTTGGAAACCGATTAAGCCACGGCTTGGGATCATAAAGTCTAAACGCATACGGCCCTTACCATCTGGTGCCATATCAGTAAGTTCACCTTTACGAAGACCAATTTGCTCCATGATAGAACCTTGATGCTCTTCTTCACAGTCAATTGTTAGTGTTTCATACGGTTCTTCTAATACGCCATCAACAGTGCGTAAGATTACTTCTGGACGAGATACAGCTAGCTCATAACCTTCACGACGCATGTTTTCGATTAAGATACCAAGGTGTAATTCACCACGGCCCGATACGCGGAAGCTATCTGGGTTGTCAGTATCTGCAACACGAAGTGCAACGTTATGTACTAATTCTTTGTCTAAACGCTCACGAATATTACGTGATGTTACAAACTTACCTTCTTTACCACAGAAAGGAGAGTTATTTACAGAGAACGTCATTGTTACTGTTGGCTCATCAACACTTAGTGGTGGTAATGCTTCAACGTTGTTAGGACAACAAACAGTATCTGAAATCGTAAGCTCGCCAAGACCTGTTACCGTTACAATGTTACCAGCGTAAGCTTTATCTGTTTCGATACGCTCAAGACCTAGGTAGCTTTGTACTGAACCAATTTTGCCGTTACGTGTAGAGCCATCAGCACTAACAATCGTTACTTGCTGGTTAGGCACAACAGAACCACGTTTGATACGGCCAATACCGATTACACCTTTATAAGAGTTGTAATCAAGCTGAGAAATCTGCATTTGGAAGTCACCTTCAGGATCTGCATCCGGTGGTGATACTTCGTCAACGATCATTTGGAACATAGGTTCCATGTTGTCAGACGGCTCGTCTAAATCTAGTGTAGCCCAACCGTTGATTGCTGAAGCGTAGATTACTTTAAAGTCTAGCTGTTCGTCAGTTGCACCAAGGTTGTCGAATAAATCAAAGATTTGATCCATAACCCAATCAGGACGTGCACCTGGCTTGTCGATTTTGTTGATAACAACAATTGGCTTTAAGCCTTGCGCGAATGCTTTTTGCGTTACGAAACGCGTTTGCGGCATTGGACCTTCTTGAGCATCAACAAGTAATAATACTGAGTCAGCCATCGAAAGTACGCGTTCAACTTCACCACCAAAATCGGCGTGTCCCGGGGTATCTACGATATTGATATGGTAGTCTTTCCAAGAAATGGCTGTGTTTTTAGCCAAAATGGTAATACCACGTTCTTTCTCAATGTCGTTTGAGTCCATCACACGCTCTTCGTTACCGCCGCGTGTTTCTAATGTACCTGATTGCTCAAGTAGTTTGTCAACCAATGTCGTTTTACCGTGGTCAACGTGCGCGATAATCGCTATATTTCTTAACTGTTCGATGCTCATATTTTTACTCAGAGAAGTTTATTCTCATTGATCCTGCAAGATCTACGCACTCATCTGCGTTTTCACCAGATGTCCCAGCATAGGATTTAAAAGGGCGCATATTATCCCTCATTAATGACATGGATGAAAGTTTATCCAATACAATTTTAAAAACTTTCTTAATACTTTTACTAAGTATCTGTTTTTTATATGACAATTATATGAAATAAATTTCGACAAATTACATAAATTGTCGTTTTTTAGCTAATTTGTTGATTGCTTTGGCACTATTTACTATTTAAGTTAAGCTGATTTAGGTGATTAAAATACGTGCAGAATCGAGCGTGAAATTTTTGCACCAATGTGGATATTTTACGCACCATAAAAGTGCAAAGCGCGTGACCACTTTTGTGCAACCATAATTTTTAACTTAATAAACAGCAAGTTAAAATAATGGCATAAAATCGGCTTACTAAAAAACCAAAGCATTTAATGCAGCAATAATAAAACCCAACAGTTGGAGGACACATGTCACAATCGGTTTTAGATTTTATTAAAGAAAATGACGTTAAGTTCATTGATTTACGCTTTACTGATACTAGAGGTAAAGAACAACATGTTTCTATTCCTCATCACCAAGTAGATGAAGATTTTTTTGAAGACGGCAAAATGTTCGACGGCTCTTCAATTGCAGGTTGGAAAGGCATTAACGAATCAGACATGGTACTTATGCCAGTAGCTGATTCAGTAAAATTAGACCCATTCACAGAAGAAGCTACGCTAATCGTACGTTGTGATGTTGTAGAGCCATCTACACTACAAGGTTACGAGCGTGACCCTCGTTCAGTTGCTAAACGCGCTGAAGAGTACATGAAATCTACCGGTATCGCAGATACAGTTTTATTTGGCCCTGAGCCAGAATTCTTCCTATTTGATGATGTTAAATACAAGTCAGATATGTCAGGTTCTATGTACAAAATTGATGCTGTTGAAGCAGCTTGGAACTCTGATAAAGACTACGAAGGTGGTAACACAGGTCATCGCCCAGGTGTTAAAGGTGGTTACTTCCCATGTTCACCAGTTGACTCTTCACAAGATTGGCGTTCAGCTACTTGTTTAGTACTTGAAGAACTAGGCCAAGTAGTAGAAGCACATCACCACGAAGTTGCAACAGCGGGTCAAAACGAAATCGCAACTCGCTTTAATACAATGGTATTAAAAGCGGATGAAATCCAAGAGATGAAATATGTTATTCATAACATGGCTCACCTTTACGGAAAAACGGCCACATTTATGCCTAAGCCTGTTGTAGGCGATAACGGCTCTGGTATGCACTGTCACCAATCTTTAGCAAAAGACGGTGTTAACCTTTTTGCTGGTGATAAGTACGGTGGTCTTTCTGAAGATGCACTTTACTACATTGGCGGTATTATTAAGCACGCTAAAGCAATCAATGCGTTTGCAAATGCCTCAACTAACTCGTACAAACGTTTAGTACCAGGTTTTGAAGCACCGGTAATGCTTGCATACTCTGCACGTAACCGTTCTGCATCAATCCGTATTCCAGTTGTACCATCTGAAAAAGGTCGTCGTATCGAAATACGCTTCCCAGATCCAACTGCTAACCCATACCTTGCTTTCTCTGCAATGCTTATGGCTGGCCTTGACGGTATCAAAAACAAGATCCACCCTGGCGATGCTATGGACAAGGATTTATACGACCTACCAGCAGAAGAAGCAGCAGAAATTCCACAAGTTGCATCTTCACTAGATGAAGCGCTAGAAGCACTTAGTGCTGACCGTGAATTCTTAACGCAAGGTGGCGTATTTACTGATGATTTAATCGATGCATACATTGCACTTAAATCTCAAGAAGTTGAAAAACTTAACATGACAACTCACCCAGTTGAGTTTGAAATGTACTACAGCGTTTAATACGCCGTAGACAAAATTATCGATAAGATAATAAATGTGTGTTCTCAAGCCCGCTTAGCGGGCTTTTTTTTATGGTAAATTAGGGTTATCTCCACTAAAGTTATGTAATTACAAAATATGCAGGGTAGCAATGTGAATTACAGGATATTATTACTATTTTTTGCTTTAGGATTAAGCATTTATAGTTATGCAGGCAATAAGAAAATTTATGCTTGGAAAGATAAAAATGGTGTTTTAGTGTTCTCAGATACACCACGTAGTGGCGCGCACGAAATAAAACTAAGCAGCCAAGATCTTACCCTGTCTGAGACCGATAAACACACCCCTGGTTCACCACAGCCAACGCACCCTAACCGTTTTCAAATTATGATATCGTCGCCTACACATAACCAAACCGTACGCGAAAACACTGGCTCGGTGTACGTAACAAGCCGCATAACACCGCGTTTTGAAGCTGGCTTTACCATACAGCTATTTTTAAACGGTAACGCTTATGGGCCCGCAAGCAATTTATCAACGTTTGCCATACGGGATGTAGAAAACGGAGCTCATACTTTGTATCTCAAACTTTATAATAAACAAAATCAAGCCATTGCTATCAGTCAGCCCAGTACCTTTGTGATGCAAAGAAAGGCTGTAAACTAAGTACAATGTCTCATGAAGCAAAATTAGCGCAGCAGTATTTACTGATTAAAACTTGCTTGCAAATATTAACGCACTAAAGTGGTGCAAAGATGTCAAACGAACAAAATTTTAGCCCTGAACTTCTCAATGCCATTTGGCAAAATCAAACTACATCGGTCATGTTACTTGATAAAAGTTTTACCCTTGTTTATGCCAACACCAGCACCAGCGAACTACTCGGCTTGGGTAAAAAGCGCATTATTGGGCAAACCTTTAACAGCTTATTTAATTACCATTCTGTGGATTTAGAGCGCATAGCCCAGTACTCACTTGTTGATGGTGTAGATTGCAGCCAGCACAGAGCTGACGTGGTCTTTATAGATTCTCGCCATGCAAAAATAGCCATTACATCGCGCCAAGTTAAGTTTAAAAACGAACGCTATATTTTACTTGAGTGTCGTAAAACCGATGAAGAAATAAAACACGACAAAGCCTCTAACCAAATGCATCAATATCAAGCGGCACGAAATTTAATTAGAGGGCTTGCTCACGAAATTAAAAATCCTTTAGGGGGAATACGCGGAGCGGCGCAGTTATTGCAGTATGAGGTAGATCAACAAGAAAGGGACGAATGCGCTGAGCTTATAATTGAGCAAGCCGACCGATTACGCGAATTAGTTGATAGGCTACTTGGGCCAAATCAGCTTCCGCAAAAGTCGTATGGCAATATTCACCAAACACTTGAGTCGGTTGTTAAATTAAGCACATTAGATAATTGTAAAAATATTAGTCTAGTTAAAGATTACGACCCAAGTATCCCTGATGTGTTTATTGACCAAGGCAAGGTTCAGCAAGTTGTACTTAATATTGTACGCAATGCTCAACAGGCGTTAGTTGATGGCGGTGAAATAAAAATAAAAACCCGCATTAATCATCAGTATCGCCGCCCCGGAAAAGCCCCTAAAAAAGCCTTGTTGATCCAGGTTTCTGATAATGGACCAGGCATAGACCCTAGCGTTCGCGAAACATTGTTTTACCCGATGATCACCAACAAAGAAGGTGGTTCAGGGCTAGGGCTTTCAATCGCACAAACGCTCATAGATCAGCACGACGGTTATATAGACTGCGATAGCTGGCCTGGCCATACTGAATTTAATATCTATCTGCCTTTTGCAGATTAATGTTTTGGAGTTGGCATGAAAACAGTTTGGCTTGTAGATGATGACGCATCAATTCGCTTTGTATTAGAAAAAGCGCTGACACGCGCAGGGTTTGAAGCAGAAAGCTTTGCAAATGCGCAAGACGTGTTAAGCGCGCTAAAATTTAGCCAACCAACCGTGTTGGTATCTGACGTACGGATGCCAGGCATGGACGGCATGGCATTGCTTGAACTCATAGCAGAGCAAAACCCAGGGCTGCCGGTTATTATAATGACCGCCCACTCAGATTTAGACTCAGCAGTTAACGCATTTCAAAAAGGCGCGTTTGAGTACTTAGCCAAGCCATTTGATTTAAACGAAGCCGTGGCATTAATCGAAAGTGCCTGTAGAGCAAACTCAACTAAAAAGACTAAGCGTAAACAAGTTCCACCTAAAAGCGCGCACATTATTGGCGAAGCCCCTGCGATGCAGGAAGTGTTTAGAGCGATAGGTAAACTGTCGGCTTCAAGTATGAGCGTACTAATTAATGGTGAGTCTGGCACAGGTAAAGAGCTTGTAGCCAGCGCTTTACATAACCATAGCCCACGTAAAGAAAACCAGTTTATTGCATTAAACATGGCCGCTATTCCAAAAGAGCTTGTGGAGTCTGAGCTATTTGGCCACGAAAAAGGCGCATTTACTGGTGCCGATAGCGTTCGTAAAGGCCGCTTTGAACAAGCCAATGGCGGCACACTGTTTTTAGATGAAATTGGCGATATGCCACTGGATGTGCAAACACGTTTATTACGCGTACTCGCCGATGGTGAATTTTACCGTGTGGGCGGGCACCAAAGTATTAAAGTAGATGTACGCATTATTGCTGCAACGCATCAAAATTTAGAAGATTTAGTAAAACAGGGTAAATTTAGGGACGATTTATTTCATCGTTTAAACGTTGTGCGCCTTCGTTTACCGGCTCTTAGAGAAAGAACTGAAGACATTGAACGCCTAGCGCAGCACTTTTTACACAAAAGCGCAAAAGACCTGCAAGTAGAAAGTAAAGTACTAAGCCCAAAAGCCACAGAGCAGCTTAGGCTATTTAGCTGGCCTGGTAATGTGCGCCAACTCGAAAACACCTGTCGCTGGTTGACCGTTATGGCCCCTGGTGAATTAGTAAGTGAGCAAGACCTACCACCAGAGATCATTGATGCAGCGCCTGTTCAACAAGAAGGTGATTGGCTCGATGCGTTTCAGCAATGGCTCAATCAAGAGCTTAAGCAAGGTAAAGAAAACATTTGGCCCGATATTCAAGCTCAGCTTGAAACTCGTCTTATAAAAACAGCACTGGCTAATTGCTCTGGCCATAAACAAGATGCAGCCATAAAAATTGGCTGGGGGCGCAACACGTTGACCCGCAAATTAAAAGAGCGCAATATTAGCTAGTTTCTAACCGTTACTCGTTGGCCCTAGGATGAAATTAATAGAACACATTCCATTATTTAAACAAATGGAAATAGTGAATAGATTGCACTTTTTTAAAGACTTCACCCTTGCTGAACGCCAAGTGCTACTAGAGTCGTTTGGGTTATTGTATTTAGTTAACCAGCATCAGTTTTTATTTAAACAATACGATAACGACAAACGCTTATACATTGTATTAAGTGGTGCGTTACTTGTTTTTAAACATAACCACTTGCTGGAGCTTGGCACTATAGAGCCCGGTGAGTTTATCGGTGAAGGCGCATTTATTAATAACCGCGAGCGCAGTACGAGCGCTCGTGCTAAAACCGACACCATAGTACTTGCCATTACCCCAGAGGCACTTACTCGCTTGCCTAATGTAATACGCGAAAAAATTAAAGATAGAATCATAGAAGGTATGAGCCTGCGCATTGCAAAGCTGAGTGAGCACATAGAAACCCACGGTTAACTCTATCACTCAGTCCATATAAACAATTTGTAGTGAGCAATCAAGCCAGCTGGGGTTATTAACATGCGCCGTAAATGTATACGTATCGGATGGCTTGGCGCCAAAAGGCGTCGCTACAAGCGGCTGTGAGTGGCTATATGTTTGCGAGTAGGTTTTATAATAAATAACAACATAACCATATAAAAACTCCCAACCTAACCTTACAACAGCGCCACTGGGTAAGGTAAAGTCAGCGTGTTCATTTGAAAATCTAACCGCTAAATCATTGTATTTATCGTCGCTGCAATGAGTTGTTCGTAACTTTTTAGGCATAACAAAGGTTGACCCCGCCACTGCATTTTTTAGATAAAAGCCTATATTGCCATCACCATAAAAGTGATTTGATCGTGTGGTGTAGTTAATTTCGGGCTGATAACCTAGCTCTTGCATAATAATAGCTAACTGCTCAGTTTCTTTTGGGTAAATTTTATCGCTTGATAAGAGTAATGTAGCCTCACCAAAGGTAGATGGGATTTCTAGCGCTACGTATTCATAAGGAAGATTTTGTGCTTTTAGCGCAGCATCGAGCTGCTTGCGCTGCTCATCTTGCAAGTTTTCACTAAAAACATAAACGGTAGGTTGTTGGCACGCAGTTAATAATAGTGCCCACATACAGATTAAAATGCCATTTTTCATAGTTACCCCCAATGATTACAATTGTAGTCTATTGAAGGTAACTATCTATAGCAAATTAATACTCATGTGCTTAATTAAGTATTATTGTACGTTGGTATAATTTGTTTGGCTGTCTAACCAGGCATCTACACTTTGGCGCGTATATAAAACTTCGTTAAATAAGCGATGGCGTTCAAATTCCAGTTTTGATTTTTTAAGTGGATCGCCACTAATTAGTCGACTGTGCGTATCGTTAAACTTAGAAATAACCGAAAAGCCGCGTTCATCTTGCTCTTTTTGTGTTTTTACCGAGTTAGCTAAGTGAGCTCTTACATCATCTGCTGTCAGCATATCTGAATTATCTAAGCCCATTAGCTCTTTTTTCATTGCTAATCTTATGCCCATTTACTGCTCCAATTATATGCAGACCTAAACAATTAAAACGGTGAAATAATTACCATGTTTTAGGTACGATTTTTTATTTGCCAAAGCAATAGCAAATAGCACACCAAATTTTTGCTAGAGCATACGCATCAAATGCTGCAGTTTTTTTAAAGTTGAAAAAAGTTTTATATTCATCACTCTTTTTTATCCCACTCGGGCGAGCTTGCTAGGTGCAAAAAACAGTGCAAGCCTTTATACTTGCTGCTTATGCGCCACCAACAGAGATAACCATGTCAGAAGAATACATTGAAATTGAACTTGAAGAAGAACCTATAGAGCTTTGTAAATTACTAAAAGTACTCGATTTAGTAGAAGGTGGCGGCCAAGCTAAAAACCTAATAGCGCAAGGCTATGTTGGGGTTAACCATGAAATATGTACAATAAAACGGAAAAAATTATACAGTGGCGATGTACTTGAATTTGATGGCGAGCTTTTTCAACTCACTTTAAGTGAAGATGCGACTCCTGTAGAGCGCCCAGTGGCAACAACCCAACCACAGCCAGAAAAAACACCTAATGAAACAGCTCAAAAGCCGGCAAAAAATAAAAGAAAGCGCACTAAAAAGCCAAAGGTTGATGAAAATACAGGGCGCCGCCCTATCTCATTTGGCTAGCCATTAGCGCTTTGTGCCATTTTTATTATATGTATAGGCTAGCTTGAACAGTTAGCCTTTTTGCTCTTTAATTACCTCGTAAAATACAATAAAAACAAGGTAATAATATGACAACCTCAGCCATACCCAATTGGTTTAAACCCGCCCTGTGGGCAGCACTTATCTGGAATTTATTAGGTGTGTTTGCATTTATAATGCACCTTATGATGACCCCCGAGATGATAAGTAAACTTCCGTTAGATCAACAAGCTGCATATTCAAACGTGCCTTTATGGTCTACCATTGCGTTTGCTGTAGCGGTATTTGGTGGCACCCTTGGCTGCATACTACTATTGGCCAAAAATGCATTTGCAACGCCTACCTTTGCGCTATCGTTGGTAGCGATATTTATTCAGCAATTTTATAATTTCATTGTGATAAATAGCATTAAAATGCTGGGGGTAAGCGCGGTGTTTATGCCTATTTTAGTGATTGTTATTGCGTTTTTGCTTTTATATTTAAGCATAAAAAGCAAACAATAAGGTTGGTTGAACTAACCTCCCCCCCTTTTGTAAACTCATTATTTTGCTACTTGAAAAAACAATTTTAGGTAGCACTTCTATACTTATTACTGTCTAAAAAACATGCATTGCGCTACCTGCTTTTTAGCCTGATTTGTCATATTTATTATCTCTGGTATGCACTTTGCAAACTATTGGCAAATAAACACGTTATTTTATCAAGGACATAATCCTAACTATCAAAGGGGCAAAAAATGAATAGTTTCGACACCCAACAACAATTAACGATTAATGGCGAGCAATACCATATTCACTCACTTAAAGGATTAGGCGATAAAGCAAAGCGATTGCCCTTTTCTCTCAAAGTATTACTAGAAAACCTATTACGCAATGAAGATGGCGTAAATATTAAAGAACAAGACATTCAAGCCCTTCTTGACTGGGACCCTAAAGCAAAGCCCTCAGCTGAGGTGGCCTTTACGCCGGCACGTGTTGTAATGCAAGACTTTACAGGTGTTCCCGCCATAGTTGATTTAGCTGCCATGCGTGATGCAATGGAAAAGCTAGGTGGCGATCCTGCAAAAATAAACCCGCTTTCTCCTGCTGAACTTGTAATTGACCACTCAGTACAAGTAGATGGCTATGGTGACGACGGTGCGTTTGATTTAAATGCCAAGCTAGAATACGAACGAAATAAAGAACGCTACGAATTTTTACGCTGGGGGCAAACTGCTTTTGATAATTTAAAAGTAGTGCCACCAGCTACAGGTATTGTGCACCAAGTAAACTTAGAGTTTTTAGCGCGTGTTGTTTTTAACGACAGTGAAAACGGAAAATCAATAGCCTACCCAGACACCCTTGTAGGGACTGATTCGCACACCACCATGATTAATGGTTTAGGTGTGTTAGGCTGGGGCGTAGGTGGTATTGAAGCCGAAGCAGCCATGCTTGGGCAACCAATTAGCTTGCTTATTCCTCAGGTAGTGGGCTTTAAATTAAATGGCCGCTTACCCGAGGGCACCACAGCTACCGATTTAGTGCTCACCGTTACCGAAATGCTACGTAACCACGGCGTAGTGGGTAAATTTGTTGAGTTTTATGGTGACGGCCTAGCTGATCTACCGCTAGCCGATAGAGCAACCATTGCCAACATGGCACCAGAGTACGGTGCAACATGTGGTATTTTCCCCATTGATGATGAAACAATTAACTACCTGCGTTTAACGAACCGCGATGAAGATCACCTCAAACTGATTGAAGACTACGCTATACACCAAGGTTTATGGCGCCATGAAGGCGACGAAGCGCATTACACAGACACCCTTGAGCTTAAATTAGACGATGTAGTACCTAGCCTTGCAGGTCCTAAACGCCCACAAGACAGAATTACACTTGATAAAGCCGGTGATGTGATAGGCCAGCACCTAAAAGGCTTCCAAGATGAGCGTATGGCTCGTCGTGATAAAAGCGATATTGAAGAAGCGCGCATTGAAAGTGAAGGCCCAACAACCAACCCTGATGAACCGGTAGACGAAGCGCAGTTTATGGGTGCAGCCAAAGTGAAGTTTAAAGGCCAAGAATTTGAACTAAACGATGGCGCCTGTGTTATTGCCGCTATTACAAGCTGTACAAATACCTCTAACCCCAGTGTTATTTTAGCCGCAGGCTTAGTGGCTCAAAAAGCTAAACAGCTGGGTATTAATGTAAAACCGTGGGTTAAAACATCGCTTGCACCCGGTTCACAAGTGGTAACCGACTACCTTGAAAAAGCAGGCCTAATGGATGACCTAGAAAGCTTAGGCTTTAACTTGGTCGGTTATGGTTGTACCACGTGTATAGGTAACTCAGGCCCGCTTGCAGATGAAATTAGCGAAGCTATTCAAAAGCATAAGCTAGTTGTAAGCTCTATTTTATCGGGTAACCGTAATTTTGAAGGGCGTATACACCAAGACGTTAAAATGAACTTTTTAGCCTCGCCTCCACTTGTGGTAGCGTATGCCATTGCAGGACGTACAGACATAGATGTATACAACGAGCCATTAGCGCAAGATGAAAACGGTAACGATATTTACCTAAAAAATATTTGGCCAAGCGTGAGCGAAGTCAGCGAACTAGTACAAAAAACGGTAACCAGAGAAATGTTCGAAAAAAGCTATGCCAACGTATACGAAGGCGACAGCCGTTGGCAAAAAATCCAAATTCCTGATGGTAAGCTCTATGATTGGGATGACGGCTCAACTTACATTAAAAAAGCACCATTCTTTGAGGGCATGAGCGTTGAACCACCAGGCGTGCCAACAATTGAAGGGGCGCGTTGTTTAGCTAAACTTGGCGACTCAGTAACCACTGACCATATTTCTCCTGCGGGGGCCATTAAAGCTGAAGCGCCAGCCGGTATTTACTTACAGGAAAAAGGCGTAGAAAAAGCGCAGTTTAACTCGTACGGTTCACGCCGTGGTAACCACGAAGTGATGATGCGAGGCACATTTGCGAACGTTAGGCTTAAAAACTTACTCGCACCAGGTACAGAAGGTGGCGTTACTCGCACCCAACCTGATGACAAGCTTGCCAGCATTTACGATGCCGCAATGGAATATGAAAAGAGTAACACACCATTAATTGTGTTAGCTGGTAAAGAATACGGTACCGGTTCATCACGCGACTGGGCAGCAAAAGGCTCACTTTTATTAGGTGTAAAAGCGGTGGTTGCACAAAGTTATGAGCGTATTCACCGCTCTAACCTCATTGGTATGGGTGTACTGCCTTTACAGTTTAAAGAGGGTGAGAGCCACGAATCATTAAATTTAACTGGCCAAGAGCAGTTTGATATTGAAGGTTTGTACGACAAAACGAATGAAGTGAGCATTATTGCCACGAATGCTGAGGGCAAAAAAGTCAGCTTTAGCGCCGATGTACGTATAGATACCCCTAAAGAGTGGGATTACTACAAGCACGGCGGTATTCTACAATACGTTTTACGTAACATGCTTGACTAATCATATACTTAAAACTAAAAAGCCTAGCAGTCGCTAGGCTTTTTTATGCGCTACATTGTCTTGTCCTGAAATGTGTTTACACATTTAGGACTTATTTTATGAAAACCACTAAAACTAAAGACGTTAAGCGTACTCAGCGAGATTATACATTAGGCTTTAAATTATCTATTGTTGAGCAAGTAG